>DTYS01000019.1 GCA_012961755.1 Candidatus Latescibacterota bacterium | reverse complement strand
TGGGGCACGGCTATCGCATCCATCCCCTCAAGCTTTGCGAAGAGCTTGCTGGGGGTGTCCGAATCCGGTTCGTTGGCCGGAAAATATGGCCCTTCCTCCCCTAAGTAATACACGCACTTGTCCCCCCACACCGTCCATCCTCCCCACTCAAACCCCACGAAGGTCACGAAGCTCCCGGGGAAGTTATACTCGTTGGCCTTAGCGATGTCCAACTCCCAGAAGTCGTCCACCGGAAGTCGCTTGGCACCTTCCACATGGTTCGTGAGGGCGCAGAAGTCGAGGAACCTGACGTCCCTCGCCCAGAGGTAGTACTCGTCTATCGTCCCCCTCCCGTCGCAGTGTTCGTTGTGCCCGTGTACGTCCCCGAAGTACGCCCCCCATCCCTCGGGGAAGAAGTCAACGCCTATGGGAGGACTTTGACCTATGAGGCCATCCCTCTCGTCCACGAGGGTCAAAGTATGCACCCCGGAGGTCTTCAAGACGACTCCCGAGAGTAAGAGCTTTCCGTCCCTCACCTCCACCTCCCTCGGCACCTCGGCCTTCGGGTCGGTGCAGATTATCCTCACCTTGCCGGAGTACCCCGGGCTCGGGTTACCATCTCGGCCGTCCAAGGCTAAGGCCCTAAGTTGGAAAGGTCCCCCCGACCGGACGACGGAAGGTGCCACCACGTAGAGGCACCTCGGATGTCCCCCCGTCACCTCTAAGACAGGAAATGAGGCTATCCTCCGGTACCTCCCGCTGTTGTCTAAGTCCAAGGCCACGGGGAAGGGATAGCGCATGCTCACCTCGGGCATCCTTATGGGATTTCCGAGGGGGTCGGCGAAGTTCAAGGTCACTACCTCCCCCTCCCTTAGGGGATACCCCTGGATGAGTACATCGGCTATCCCGTCCGAAAATGTAACGTCCAACCTGGGCCTGGGATCGGTGCAGGAGGCGGAAAAGTAGGGCGTGCGTGCCCTGAGCACGGTGTCCGAAGTGAGGGGTTTTAGGTCCCTGAAGGGGGTCTCAACGGCTATGTGTCCGTACCTTCCCACACCTCCGGGACCAGCCCTAAAGTGTAACTTCAGGTACACCTCCTCTCCAGCCTTAACCTCCTCCGGTTCGAGCCAGGCCTCCCCCGGGACGGGAGGCTCGTGCACGAACCTGCGGTACTCCCTCCACCACTCCCTCGTTCCGAACTCTATCCTCCTCCATGCCTTACGGACCCCAAGTTGTATGGCAGGTACGACGGCGTCCATAGCTCCCCCTCAGCTCACCCCCAAGCGTACCTCGGATGAATCCCCGACGTTGAGCTTTTGATAGGCTCCCAGAGCTCTGGCCCTGTCTCCGACTATGGAGCCCTCCAGAAGGCATCCCTTCACTAAGGCCCCTTCCCCCACTATGCTGTTCCTCACTATGGAACCTTCTATGTGTGCCCCTTCCGCCACCGATGTGTAAGGGCCCACTATGGAACTTTCTATCTTGGCCGTCGGAGCTACGAAGGAGGGAGGGAGGACCACGGATCCGGGGATATCCGGAGCGCCCCCCCTCTTGGATAGCAGGTGCCTGTTGGTCTCGAGGAGACTTTCGGGCTTGCCGCAGTCGAACCAGTTCTCGATCCGGAACACCTCCAACCTCGCTCCCCTTTCCACCATCTCCTGAAAGGCGTCCGTGAGCTGGTACTCGCCCTTGGTCCTCCTGTCCTCCCTTATTATCGTCTCCAAGCTTCGGAAGAGCAAGGGGGTGTTCCTCACGAAGTTCACCCCCGCTATGGCGAGGTCGGACAAGAACTCGGAGGGCTTCTCCACCAGCCGGACTATCCTGTCGCCCTCCGTAACCACCACCCCGAACCTTCCGGGGTCATCCACCTGCTTCACACCTATCCTCGCATCGGCTCCCCCCTCCAAGGCGCCCCTCAGGTCCCCCTCGAATATGGTGTCCCCGTATATGATGAGTACCGGCTCCCCTTCCGTACGTTCCCTCGTGAGGTATACGGCATGTCCGAGCCCGAGTTGCTCCTCCTGCTCCACGGCGTAGATCCCCAGCTCGGGGTACTCCCTCCTCACATATCCCACTATCTTATCCCCCAAGTGCCCTACCACGAACACCACCTCGTCCACGCTCAACTTCACCACCTCGTCCAGGATGTAGGCTAATATGGGCCTTCCGGCGACCTGGAAGAGGGCCTTTGGGGTGGTGTAGGTGTGGGGTCTGAGTCTGGTCCCCATCCCGGCCACAGGAATTATGGCCTTCATTCCGTCCTCCCCGCAGAACTTAACAGGGGTGGTTTTCCCCCGGACCTGTTGAGGGGGTCCACCGGGAGAGGGCCACTTGCAAGGGGCATGCCGAAGAAGGATAGGAACTCCTCGTTGCTTCCGAACTGTGGAAATATACCGCCGAACGATGGGTCGGGAAGCACGAACGGGGGATCGCCCTTACCTAAGGGATTAAGTTGAGCGTCGGTGAGCACGAGGTCGTCGTAGAAGTTATCGTTCCCGAAGTTCTCCGGGTACCACCTATGGTAAGGCAGGAAGGCCTTGAGGTCCTGGGGAGGGAGGTCGAGCCAGGCGGATAGGTTCACCAAAAGTTCCTCCTTCTCCCCATCGTGGTCGAAGTCCTCCCTTACGGGCAGGGGCTCGGAGAGGAGCTGTCTTACCTTGGCGAGCAGGCCTTCTATCGTCTCCACGTCCCCGAGGAACTCGGGGGCATCCTCCCCTATCTCCTCTTTCAGGGCCTCTAAGTCCTGCTTCTTGATGATGTCGTCCTCCTGAGGGTCGTCCTCGGCCCTTATGAAGGCCACGGCCTCCCCGAACTTTTCCAGGGCGGTAAGTAAGTCGGACTTTGCCCTTGAGGGATTTCCGCCGGAGCGCAGGGTGAGGAGGGAAGACTCCTCGTCCAGGTAGCGCAGGTAGACGAGCTTGAGGGAATCGGACTCTGTCCGGAGGAGCTCGTAGCTTCCTCGGTAGTCGAAGTCGAGGTTGTAGGAGGTGAGGATGAGCAAAAAGGCCCTTGCGAGCCTTACCTGGGCGTCCAAGGTATACACCTCTCCTAGGTCCACCTCGAGGGAATCCACCTCGGGAAGCGATACGGGCCCTCCTTCCGGGCCACTGAGGACCTTCACTAAGGGCTGTACGGACCTGGTGCGAACGTACACCCTGAAATCCTCATCCTTCTCCACCTCCTCAAGGTGTCCAAGGGCCCTACCGAGGCCCGGCAACATCTCCTGTTCCACGACCTCCTGAAGGTCGCTCGCCCTGAAGATGGCGGGTTTGGCCGCACCGGGCGGCCATGCCCTCCTAGCCATGCCGTAAAACGCTATGGGAGAGCTGGCCAGGGCCCCGACCGACGACTCCACTGAAAGTCCTTCCAAGATGCTCGAGAGGCTGTCCACGGCATCCTGGACCCTCCTATCAGCGAGGATCGAGAGGAGTTCAGTTATCGCCATTCCAAAATGGGCCAAGGAATTAGAAGGGTCAAGTTCCAATGCCTCCTCGTAGAGCCCCATGGCTTGGTCCAGGTCGAGCCCCGCCAGGGCCTCTTCAGGAGGTGCCTCGGGCCTCACCCTGCTCAGGCCCTCCTCAAGAACCCTCCCTGCCTCCTCGGACTTCTCCTTGGAGGCCTCCCAGTCCACCTCGGCCTTCTCTTCAGGACCGAAGAGCTTACAGGACAGAAACAATGCCATGACGCCGGTGAAGACGTACCTGCCGCGCACCTTTCCCCCTAAGTTGAGCTTCGTCACATCAGAGCATATCCTTTACGAACCCTAAGGATTCCTTGTACACACCCAAAAGAAATTCCCTCACATCCCGTCCGCTGTGCATAGCGAGGACCTTTCGGGCTATCTCCCTGGCTTCGCTCAAGGTGCTCTTCCTTATTATCTCCTTGACCTCCGGGATGGCCTTAGGGTTCATACTGAAGGAATCCAAGCCCATCCCCAGGAGCACGGGCGTGGCAAGGGGGTCGCTCGCCATCTCCCCACAGAGGGCCACCGGGACGCCGCGGCCGTGCCCCGCCTCTATCGTCTCGTATATCAGCCTCAGCACGGCGGGATGGAACGGGTCGAATAGGTAGGCCACCTTATCGTTTCCCCTGTCCACGGCTATGGTATACTGTATAAGGTCGTTCGTGCCTATGCTGAAGAAGTCGGCCTCCCTCGCGAGCCTGTCCGCGACCAAGGCCGCCGAAGGCACCTCTATCATAGCCCCCACAGGAGGGTCCCTGAAGCAGGCCCCCTCCTGCCTGAGCTGGAGCTTCGCCTTCTCCACCATCTCCCTCGCCTCCGAGAACTCGTCGATCCCCGATATCATGGGGAACATTATCTTGACGCTTCCGAACTCGCTCGCCCTCAGGATGGCCCTGAGCTGCTCTAAGAACATCTCCTTCCTCATGAGCGACACCCTTATAGCCCTCCACCCCAGGAAGGGGTTCGCCTCCGGTGAGGCCGACATCCCGACCTTGTCCCCTCCCAAGTCCAAGGTCCTGATGACCACGGGCCTGGGTGCCATCCCCTCCACGACCTCCCTGTAGACCCGAAACTGCTCCTCCTCGCTCGGAAGGTGGGGATGGATCAGGAAGAGGAACTCTGTCCTGTAGAGTCCTATCCCCTCAGCTCCGACCTCCAGACATGTCCTCACCTCCTCCGGGAACTCTATGTTAGCTTCCAGTGAAACCGTGTGGCCGTCCGCGGTCTCCGCGGGAAGTTCCCTCAGGACGGAGAGCCTTGCCTCCTGCTCCAAGAGGGCCTGACGGCGCTTCAGGTACGTATCGAGCGCTTCATCGTCCGGGTTCACATGGACGACTCCCCTGTACCCGTCCACCACGACCGTATCCCCGGGCTCCACAAGCTCCGTGATTCCCTTGACGCCCACCACGGCCGGGACGTTCAGGGCGTGGGCCAATATGGCCACATGGGATGTGCTCCCCCCGAGCTCCGTCGCCAACCCCAGGACATGTCCGCGGTGCATGTGGGCTGTATCCGATACGGTGAGGTCGCGGGCGACGACTACGACCTCGGACTCTAAGTGGGCCAGGGACGGGGACGGCTCCCCCATGAGCCGCGACACCACCCTCCGCTGTACGTCCAAGACATCGTACATCCTCTCCCTCAGATATGGGTCGTCCGAGGCCTTTAGGGCCTTGACGACCTTACGCAGGGTTCTGAAGAAGGCGAATTCCGCGTTCTTTCGTTCCTTCCTTATCCTCTCCACCGTCTCATCTATCATAGCTCTGTCCTCGACCATAGCTATATGGGCGTCCAAGATCTTAGCGGCCTCCTCCCCCAACTCCCTCAAGACCCGCTCCCTGGTCTCCCTCAGTTCCCCACGAACCTCTTCCATAACCTTAAGGAACTTCTCAACCTCCCTTTCGACCTCCCCCTCCGAGATGGTCCTCTCCTCTATCCAGAAATCCTCCTTCTCGTATAGGAACGCCTGCCCCACAGCTATGCCAGGGGAAGCCGCTATACCCTGAAGCACGAGTTCATTCTTCATAAAATCCTTCCTCCACAAGCTCGGAGAGCGCCTTCACGGCTTCCTCGCAGTCCTCCCCCTCGGCCCTTATCGTAAGGTCACTGCCCTGCTCTGCCGCCAAGGAGAGCACTCCCATTATGCTCTTCCCGTTCACCCTTTCCCCGTCCTTTATGATGTAGACATCGGACTTAAACTTGGACGCCCTCTCCACGAACAAGGACGCCGGACGGACATGTAGGCCGAGTTTGTTGCGGATCGTGACGGTGCGCTCGACAGCTTCCATATCCCTCCTTCAGAAACGCCAGACCGCCCCTATGTCCACCCCCTGATATCTATCCTCGTTCAGCCCGAAGAGGGCCTCGAACCTGTATTCAAGCGAGGGGTTCGCCGAAAAGCCTACGCCGATGAAGAGGACGGAGGACGCCTCGGGCTCCTCCGAGACCGGCAGGTCCACATCCAACCCTAAGTAGGACACGAGCTGTGGGAACCCGAAGCCTAAGGACGCCCTGATGTCCACCTGGAGGCTGTCCTGGTAGTGGACCCCTAAGGATGCCGAGAACATAGGTCCCCTGTCCCCTCCGACTATCCTACGTTCCAGATCTATCCCGACGTAGGAGGGCTTCTCGGCCTCCACACCGACGTGGAGCCCGAAGTCCGTCCTCCCGCCGAGGCCGTACTCCATGTGCTCGAAGAGGCCGAACTTGAAGGAAGGCTCCACCCAAACGAGATGCTCTATACCCACTTCGTACGCCCCCCTCGGGACGGTCCGAGGGGTATCGAATATCCCAGCGCTGACCGCACCGCACAGGACGAGGACGGACCCGAAGGTTCCCAGGGTACGCATGTTCCCCTCCCTATTTATGGTCGACTAAAGCAAAATAGACAAATACCATCCCCTTGTCAAGACCTTTGGGCCCGCCTGATAAGCGTACACTCCGTAACTAAGGCCCCTGCTATGACCGAGATGCAGAGGAGGTACGGGGTCCTGAGCCCCCAACCCTGCGCTACCCATCCTCCGAGGAACGGCCCAGAAAGGAGCCCACTTCCAACTATGGCCTCGTTCAGGCCGCTGTACGCCCCCATCTGTACCTGGCCGTAAAGGCTGTAGAATATGCTGAAGGAATATGTCGTCCCTAGGAGGAGGCCTAAGAGCAGGAACCCTAAGGCGAAGCCTCCGAACCTCCCCGAGGTCATAACGGAGGCCATCCCGACCATAGCCGATAGCTGGGCGAGCAATAGGTTCCTCATCCTTATGCCCTCACCTCCCCTCGCCCTGTAATACGTAAATGTGGTGAGTTGTGTTAAGGATATGATAGCCATAAGCATACCTAAGGTCCTCGGGGAGAAACCTATCTCGGTCCCCAGCTTGGGGAAGAGTGACCTTACGGTCCCCATCGTGAAATATCCCGCGAAGTTGGCCACCCAGACCGCGTAAAGGAGCGACCTTCCTACGTACCTCTCCGACGGAGGTCCCGTATCGGGAGCCGAGGCCCTCCTCCCCTCGGGAACCCTCACCAAGATAGCTAAGAGCGTCAGGTCGATCGCAGCAGCCCCCCAGAAGGGAAGTCTGAAGTCCATCTGGAAGGCCACGCCTCCTAATAGAGGTCCCACCACCACCCCAGCGCACCATGCCATGTTATACCCCCCCAAAGCCTTGGCCAATGCCTCCCTTCCTTTCCCCTCAGCTATCCATGCCGCCAATGGAGGCCAGAACAGGGACATGACCCCACCCCCGAGCCCCACGAGCGGGAGGAGGTATCCCACGCTCCCCGTCCAGACCACCACGGTGTATACGCCCGCATATATAGAGGTTCCTATCAGCATGAGCCTCTTCGGCCTGAACCTGTCGGCGAGCCTTCCGGCGAACGGGGCCGCCAAGGTATAGCACAGGGAGCCCATCGTCCCCACGAGCCCGAGCTGAAAGGGGGACGCCCCGAACCTTATAGCCAAAAGGGGGAGGGCGAAGTTGACCATTGAGACCACGACCGCCATCCAGAAGGCGGCCACCTCGAAGACCCTTACCTGCCCGAACCTTCCCATATCCACCCCTCAAACGAGACCAGAATATAACCCCGAACCGCATCCCGGTCAAGGGACAAAAAACTCTTGCCTCCGGGGTTCCAAACGTATATCTTTTGTGCGTACACGATGTTGAAGGAACTTTACATAAAGGACTTCGCCATCGTGGAGGAGCTTTCCCTCTCCCTCGGACCGGGCCTCACCGTCATCACGGGCGAGACCGGGGCGGGGAAGTCCATACTCGTTGAGGCCCTCGGCCTCCTCCTGGGAGGAAGGGTATCTTCCGAGCTCGTCCGTCTGGGGGCCGAGAGGTGCAGGGTGGAAGGCCTGTTCGATATCTCAGGCTGGGAGCCGGCGTCAAGGGCGGTAAGGGCCTTAGGAGTTGAGGCAGAGGGGGAGCTCTCCCTCTGCCGGGAGGTCTCCAGGGAAGGGAGGAGCAGGTGTTACATAAACGGGAGGCTGGTACCCCTCCACCTCCTCAGGGCCGTAGGGGAGGTCCTGGTGGACATCCACGGCCAGCACGAGCACCAGGCCCTCCTTAGGGAGGAGACCCACATAGGCTTCTTGGACAGGTTCGGAGGGCTCGGTCCGCTGGTGGAGGAGGTGGGAAGGCTCTACGAAGAGTTCGCCTCCACAGTTGAGCGGCTGGAGGACCTCAGGGAGAAGGAGAGGGCTATATCGGAACGCAGGGAACTTTATGCTTTTCAGCTCAGGGAGATAGAGGAGGCAGAGGTCCGGCCCGGGGAGATCGAGAGGTTGGAGGAGGAAAGGAGGGTTCTGGAGAACGCGGGGCAGCTTTTGGAGTCGGCCTCCTTCCTCGTGGATGCCCTTTACGAAGGGGAGGATTCGGTCGCCTCCCAGGTAAGCCGATGCGTCAGGACCTTGGAGGAAATGGCTAAGGCGGACCCATCCCTCGGCGAGCGGGTCGAGCTCTGCAGGAGCATGCTCTACGAGGTCGAAGACCTGGCGGACTTCCTCAGGGACTACGCATCCAAGATAGAGGTCGAGCCCGAGCGTCTGGAGGAGGTGGAGGAGAGGCTTCTGCTCCTCAAGCGCCTCGTCAGGAAGTACGGGGGTTCGGAGGAGGCGGTGCTCCAGTACGGGGACTTCCTTAGGAAGGAGCTCGAGGCTTCGGAGGGCTTAGAGGAGGAGATGAGGAAGGCCGAGTCCCGGCTTCACGAGGCCCGTGGAGCGCTCTCACGGGCCTGCCTAAAGCTCTCCGAGGCCAGGAGGGAGGCGGCCGAAAGGCTCTCCCGGGCGGTCGAGGCGGCCCTCTCCGACCTGGGTATGAAGGGCGCCTCCTTCCAGGTCCGCCTGGAGGCCCAGGAGGACCCCGAGGGTCCTGTCGAGGTAGGGGGGAGGAGGTTCCGTGCGGGTCCCTCGGGGATGGACACGTGCAGGTTCTACCTGGCAGCCAACCCTGGCGAGGGCTTCCGTCCCCTGGCCCAGGTGGCGTCGGGGGGGGAGGCCTCCAGGATTATGTTGGCCCTGAAGTCCATCCTCGCCGATGTTGACGCCGTCCCGACCGCCGTCTTCGACGAGATAGACATAGGGATCTCCGGAAGGACCGCGGATGCGGTCGGAAGGAAGCTGAGGGAGTTCTCCCGCTCCCACCAGGTCCTCTCCGTGACGCACCTGCCGCAGATAGCTCGTATGGCCGACCTCCACCTCGTGGCGAGGAAGAGGAGGAAGGGGGACCGCACCGTGACGGAGGTCCTCAAGGTGGAGGGGAAGGATAGGGTGAAAGAGATCGCCAGGCTCCTATCCGGAGGGAGGATATCTCCGACGGCGAGACGACATGCCGAGGAAATGCTGAGGGAGGCCAGCCATGCCTAGCCCCCACAGGTTCGCCAACTTCCTCACCCTGAGCCGAATAGCCCTCGTCCCTCCGTTCCTGGCCTTCCTAATGTCCGAAGGAGGTCCCGGTCCTATCTCTAGGACCCTCTTGGTATATATGGTCCTCTCGGACCTTCTGGACGGCCCCGTGGCCAGGAGGAGCGGGGCCGACAATCCCGTAGGCCGCTTCCTGGATCCCTTGGCGGACAAGCTGATGGTTGGGTTGGGATATATCGTGCTCTCCTTCAAGTTAGGTCTGATACCCTCCTGGCTCACGGCGTTGATCCTGTGGAGGTTCGTGCTCATAAGGGGGCTCTGGGGCCTCGTGTTTCTGACTTCTGGCATGGGCCTCGGCTCCTTCCTTAAGCTCGGAAACGCCCTAACGAAGCCCAACTGGCTCGGGAAGGCGGCCGCGGACGCACAGATGGGCCTTTTCCTGGTGGTGTTCTTCCCGTCCTTGAGCTTCCTCCACACTGCGGGAGTGTACATCGTGGCCGTACTTACGGCCTCCTCCGGAATCTATTACCTCATCCTGTCGGCCAGGGCGGTCCGGGACACCGAGGTCCTCCTGAGGCCCCAGGTCAGGTGGAGGTGCCTGGGGAGGGCCATCCACAGGGTGTCGTCCACGGTTGCAGGATTGGTATGGGGGGATGCGCATGAAGCCTAAGGTAGCTGTGGTCATGGGGAGCGAATCCGACAGGGAGGTTATGAAGAAGGCCGTGGAGCAGTTGGAGGCCTTAGGTATATCCTGCGAGGTCTTCGTCGCGTCCGCACACCGCACCCCCGAAAGGGCGGTAGGGATAGCTCAGGAGGCGGAGGAACAGGGGTTCAAGGTTATCATAGCGGGGGCTGGACTTTCCGCCGCCCTTCCAGGGGTCCTGGCCGCACACACCACCCTCCCCGTCGTAGGCGTGCCTATAGCCTCGGGGCCCCTCAAGGGCATAGACGCCCTTCTCTCCATGGTACAGATGCCCACTGGGGTCCCCGTAGCCACCGTGGGGATAAATAACGCCAAGAACGCGGCGATCCTGGCCGCAGAGATATTGGCCCTGAGAGACGAGGAAGTAAGGAAGACGTTGGAGGGGATGAGGAAAGGATGGCGAGGATAGTGCCGTTCGAGCGAGGCCTTGAGGAGGCCCTCGAGGTCCTCGGTTCGGGAGGGGTGGTCGCCCATCCCACCGAGACGGTTTACGGGCTCGGGGCCGATCCCTGGGACCCAGAGGCGGTGGAGAAGGTACGCCGCATCAAGGGGAGGGCCGAGGGTAAGGGGTTCATCCTCGTGATCTCGGACTTGGGGATGTTGGAGGGGCTGGTGGACGAGGTCCCCGAGACATTCCAGGTTCTGGCCGAAAGGTTCTGGCCGGGCCCCCTTACCTTGGTGCTGAAGGCCGGGCCGGAAGCTCCCTCCTGGTGCGAAGGGACGGTGGCAGTCAGGGTCCCGGGGCACGAAGGCCTGAGGAAACTTATAGCAACTTTCGGCAGGGCCATCATCTCTACGAGCGCTAATTCCTCCGGGGGAAGACCCGCCGAGACCGCGGATGAGGTGGTCCGTAACTTGGAGGGCGTGGACCTGATATTGGACGGGGGGAGGTGTTCCGGCCCTCCCTCCACGATCCTGGACCTTTCCTCCGGAAGGCCCCGCATCCTGAGGCGGGGGAGGATAGGTGAGCAGATTATCCGGAGGCGCTTATGAAGGTGCTCTGGTTCGAAGGGCCCGGACCTGAGAACACCGAGGCGACCTTAAGGGCCGCCCGGGAGCGGGCCGGGGAGCTCGGGATAAGGTACCTCGTCGTGGCCACTAGCACGGGGAGGACGGGCCTTAAGGCCACGGAGATCTTCCGAGGGACCGGAATCTCGGTCGTGTGCGTCACGCTGCACGCAGGACTGTGGAAGAAGTACTGCTCCCCCGACCCGGAGGTGGTGAGGAAGGCCGAAGGTATGGGAGCTAAGTTCCTGACCGCCACACATTCCCTCATGGGAAACGTGGAGGCGGCCATAAAGGAGAGGTTCGGGGGGCTTCCTCCCGTTGAGCTTATAGCCCACACGCTGTACCTCTTCTCCCAGGGGACGAAGGTGGCGGTGGAAGTGGCGGTCATGGCGGCGGATGCGGGCCTCATCCCCGTCGATGAAGATGTGATATCCGTGGCGGGGACGGACTCGGGGGCGGACACGGCCTTAGTGCTCAAGCCCGCATATTCCACCGACTTCTTCGGCCTGAAGGTCAGGGAGGTCCTGGCGATGCCCAGGTAGGTCACAGGACCGGAAGGTACTCCTCGAGCTCGTAGGCCGTGACCTTTGTCCTGTACCTTTCCCATTCTATCTTTTTATTTTCTATAAGCTTATAGAATATATGATCCCCGAGGGTCTCCCTTACGAGCTCGCTTCCCTCGGCAAGCTGGATGGCCTCCCAAAGGCTCCCTGGCAGGGTCCCTATCCCCAGCTCCTCCCTCTCCTGGTCCGTCATCTCGTAGACGTTCCTCTCCACCGGAGGGGGAAGTTCGTAGCCCCGCTTTATCCCCTCAAGTCCTGCTGCCAACATGACGGCAAAGGCAAGGTATGGGTTGCATGCGGGGTCGGGGGCACGGTACTCCACCCTCGTCGCCCTCTCCTTGCCGGGCTTGTACACCGGGACCCTTATGAGGTCGGAGCGGTTCCTCAGGGCCCAGGTTATGTAGACCGGAGCCTCGTACCCGGGGACGAGCCTCTTATAGGAGTTCACCCACTGGTTGGTCACGAGGGTTATCTCGGGCGCATGGCGCATGAGGCCCGCTATGTATCGCTTTCCCACCTCGGAGAGGTGGTACTTGTCGTCCGGGTCGAAGAAGGCGTTCCTCTCGCCCTGGAACAGGGACTGGTGGGTATGCATCCCGCTGCCGTTCTCGCCCTGGAGGGGCTTGGGCATGAAGGTCGCGTAGACCCCATGTTTTAGGGCTATCTCCTTCACCACGAGCCTATAGGTCATGGTGCTGTCGGCCATGGTGAGGGCGTCGGTGTAGCGCAGGTCTATCTCGTGCTGGGAGGGAGCGACCTCGTGGTGGCTATATTCCACCCCTATCCCCATGGACTCCAAGGTCAAAGCTATCTCCCTCCTTATGTCGCTAGCGACGTCCAAGGGTGTGAGGTCGAAGTACCCCCCCTGGTCCAGGGGATCTGGGGACTCGCAGCTCTTCAAGAGGAAGAACTCCAACTCGGGCCCGACGTAGAAGGTGAATCCCATGTCCGCCGCTTTCTTCAGCATCCTCTTGAGCACGTGGCGGGGGTCCCCCTGGTGCGGGCTCCCGTCGGGCTCGAGGACGTCGCAGAACATCCTGGCCGTCGCTCCGCCCTTCACCGGCCTCCAGGGGAGTATCTGGAAGGTGGAAGGATCGGGCATGGCTATCATGTCGCTCTCGTCTATCCTTGCGAAGCCCTCTATCGAGGAGCCGTCGAACCCCATCCCCTCCTCCAACGCCCCCTCGAGCTCCTCCGTGGTTATGGCGAAGCTCTTGAGGAACCCGAGGATATCCGTGAACCACAGGCGGACGAACTTCACGTTGTTCTCGTGGGCCATCTTGAGCACGAATTCCTTTTCCTCGTCCATGCCTTCCTCCTTTCCGCTCAAAGGGGCAAATATACTGGGCTCTCCATCCCTTACGGGGCCGGACCCCTTCTATGCGTAAAGATATGGCCGGAACGTTTCGTGGTTATGACGGGGATATTAAATTTGGGTTACACTGACCGGCTCAAGTTCGGGTTCGAAAACGCGGGATCGGGCCCCTTGAGGCCATCAGTAAGCGTACAGCCGGCCGTAAGGGCGGTGGGTGTGAGGGTAAAGTTTGAGGAAGGGCTTTCGGAGGACCTCACCCAGGTCCAGGTCGAAGCACCGACAGAAATCTTCTAAGTATCTGTGTAACAAAGTAAGGTCGTCTTCATCGGGCTCCGTGACCCCGACCTCCTTGCCCAACGTCCTCTCGTCCAGGTATCCCCTTATGAATATGCTCCCTCCGTGCATACCCGTGCCGACGAAGTCCCCCACAAGCTCGTCCTTACCGTCCAGCCCCAAGACCACCAAAAGTCCTCCTGCCATATATTCCCCTAAAAAATCCTTCGCGCACCCCCCCACGACGACCACGGGGAAGAGGTCCTTGTACGCCTTCATATGTATCCCCACACGGTAACCCACGTCCCCCCTCACGAATATCCTCCCACCCCTCATGGAATATCCAAGGATGTCCCCACCGTCCCCGTGGATTATCACCTCCCCACCGTTCATGGTGTTCCCCACGCCGTCCTGGGCGTTTCCCTCCACAACTATCCTCGGGCCGTCCATAAAAGCTGCCAGGTCGTTGCCGGGAGTGCCCCTTATCACGATCTCCACTTCCTCCTTAAGCCCGTCACCTATGTACCTCTGGCCCGCGACGTTCTCCAGTACTATCCTCCCGACCCCCTCCCCTATCGCCCTGTGGACCATATCGTTGAGGACCTTGTAATGAAGGCCCCGGGCATCTATCACTACCTCCTTCATACCTCCATCCCCTCCCCTGTGACCATATGTTTCCTGTACTCTGCCGGAAGCACAAGGAGCCCGAAGTCGTCGCTTAGAAGCTCCTCCTTGAACGACGACACATCTATCCCGTCCCTTATGAGTCCCGAGAATATCCCCGCCCTCTCTATCCTTCCCAAGAATATCGCTCCCACAAGCCTGTTCTCCTTGAGAACTATCTTACGGTAAGATTCCTCATCCCTCCTGGTCAAGATCTCGTAGCCGTCGGCCTCGGGAGGGGTGGTCGTCCCGAAGGATATCGTGGGGATGCCGGCCAGCTCCACGGAGTTCATGGGGAAGAGGCCCTCGTACCTGACCTCCCTTCCGGCCATGTTCCACCCTGCCACCTTCCCCTGGCGGAAGGCCACGGGCCATACGGCTATCACGGAGCTCCATCCAGAGAGGAAATCCTTTGCCTGAGCCACGTCCCCAGCCGCGTACACGTCCTCCACGCTCGTCCTCATGTGTTCGTCGACCGTTATCCCCCTGTCGTAGCTTATGGGGGTGTCCTCGACGAGCTCGAGGTTCGGTCGTACTCCCACGGCTATCACCAGGAGAGGGGCGGACAAGCTCCTCCCGCTCCTGAGCACCACCTCCCTCACCTTCCCCCGGGAACTCACCACCCTCGATATCGTGTCTTCCTTTATGACCTTACATCCCCAGTCCCCCAACGCCCTCTCCAATATGGCCGATGCCTCCCTGTCCAAGGTATTCGCCAGGATCCTGTCCGCGAGCTCGACTATCGTGACCTTGACCCCCCTCTCCACCAGGCCCTCAGTGGCCTTGAGGCCTATGAGTCCGGCGCCCAGGACGACGGCCTCCTCAACTTCGTTCTCCCGGATGTAGCCCAAGATCCCCTTAGCATCGGAGAGCCTCGTGAAGGTGAAGGCACCCTCCCTCACCTTCTGTAGTCCATCCATGGGGGGGATTATGGGCCTGCCGCCCGTGGCTATGAGGAGCTTCCCGTAGTGCAGGCTCGTCCCATCGGAGAGCACGACCTTCCTACCCTCGACGTCCAGCTCCTCGGCCTTCCTGCCCAAGATGAGGGTCACCCCATTCCGCTCGTAGAACCTCCTATCCCTGAATGCCATCCTTTCTTCGCTCACCCTTCCACCCAGATAGTAGGATATCAAGGGCCTGGAGTAGTTGACCACGTCCTCGTCCGAGACGACGGTTATCGCACCCTTCCCGTCCACCTGCCTTATGGCCTCTATCGCGGCCACACCTGCCGTGGAGTTCCCGATTATAAGGTACCTGCTCCGGGTCATACGGCCTCCTTGTATATCCTCTCCCCCTCCTCGTCCACAAGGACTATCGCCTCGTTCGGGCAGTGCTCCACGCAGGCGGGGAACTCCGCCTCTATGCAGAGGTCGCACTTGGAAGCGACCTTCCTCTCCCCGAAGTCCGGCTTTACGACCCCGTACGGGCAGGCCATTATGCACATCCAGCATCCCACACACCTCTCCCGGTCGTGGAGCACCATCCCGGTGCTCTCGTCCCTGTACATGGCCCCGGTTATGCAGGCTTCAAGGCACGGTGCGTCGTCGCAATGTCTGCACTGGAGGGCGAAGGAGACAAAGCCCTTCTCCTCGAAGTATATGCCCGAGACCGGCCTGGGTTCCTCGCCCCTGTACGCCTTTATTATGTCCTTGGACTTAGAATGCTGGGTTATGCAATAGACCTCGCACAGCCTGCATCCCATGCAGTACTCTTCCCTTATGATTATCCTCTTAGGCTTTCTCACCACGCCTCCCCCGCGTGCTTTATACCCAGAAGTTCGAGCTCCACCTCGTTCAGACCCACCCCCCTAAGCTGCTCCCTGTTTCCCCTGAGGGACTCTATCGCATTTATGCCCATGCCACCGAGCATCTCCTTTATCTCCAACGACCAGGCCCTCAGAAGGTTATAGGCCCTCCTCGCCCCTATCTCCGGGTTGAGGCGCTTAGTTAGGTAAGGATCCTGAGTGGCTATCCCCCAGTTGCACTTACCAGTATAGCACCTCTGGCAGAGGTGGCATCCCAGAGCTATGAGGGCGGCCGTACCTATGTACACGGCGTCGGCGCCTAAGGCTATGGCCTTTACCACGTCAGCCGAGCTCCTGAACCCGCCCGCAGCTATTATGCTCGCCCTGTTCCTTATCCCCTCCTCCCTGAGCCTACTGTCCACCACAGCTATCGCAAGCTCTATCGGTATACCCACGTTGTTCCTTATCAACGTAGGAGCTGCCCCCGTCCCCCCCCTAATCCCGTCTATCACGACGAAGTCGGCACCTGCCCTGACGATCCCCGAGGCTATGGGGGCCACGTTGTGGACCGCTGCTATCTTGACCCCCACGGGCTTCTCGTACCTGGTGGCCTCCTTGAGAGCGAATATGAGCTGCTTCAGGTCCTCTATGGAGTATATATCGTGGTGAGGTGCGGGACTTAAGGCGTCGGTGCCTTCGGGTATCATCCTGGTCCTGGACACCTCCTCCGGGACCTTCTCCCCTGGAAGGTGCCCGCCTATGCCGGGCTTGGCTCCCTGACCTATCTTTATCTCCACAGCGCAGCCTGCATCTAAATATTCCTTGTTCACCCCGAACCTTCCCGAGGCCACCTGGACTATGGCCCTGTGCGCGTAGGGTGAGAGGTCCCTGTGGAGGCCACCTTCCCCAGTGTTCCAGCAGGTGCCGAAGTCGCAGGCTGCCTTTGCCAAGGACTTACAGGCGTTCAGGGATATGGAACCGTAGCTCATGGCCGAGAACATTATTGGGGTCTCAAGCTCGAGCTGGGGAGGGATCTGGGTCCTGAGCTCGGGTTCGGAGCTTTTCCCTATTATGACCACCTCGGGCTTCCCTCCTATGAACGTCCTAAGCTCCATGGGCTCCCTCAGTGGGTCTATGGAGGGGTTCGTGACCTGGGAGGCGTTGAGGACTATGTGCCCGAAGTAGTCCTTGTAGGGCCTATCACACCCCATCCCCGTGAGCAACACCCCGCCCGTGTCGGCCTGCTTTATTATGTTGTACACGTCGGTTCCGGACCAGTGGTAGTTCTCCTTTATATGAGGTTCGCTCCTGCGGATGGCTATGGCGCCCGTAGGACACAGGTCCTCACAGAAGTGACATCCCACGCACTTGAAGCTGTCCGATATGACGGTATCGGGGTAGTAGGCGTGCACATCGTTTGAGCACATCCTCACGCACACCTGGCACCTTATGCACTTCTCATCGTCCCTCTGGACTATGAACTCCGGCCTGTACTTAGCCTTAGCCATCTTCCTCCAACTTCCCTACCGTGGGCTCTCCTGCCTTGGGCATCCAGACATCTTCCGGGTCCCTACAGACCACCCTTATGGCCGACTCCTCTGAGGCTATGTAGAGGAAATCACCCTTGACGGCGGCCACGAGGGGACGGAGCTTTATCCTGTCGTTCAGACCCACCATGTAATTGGAGTTAGCAACTATCACCGCGAAGGGACCGTTGACCAGGGCAGGACCGTAAGTTATCCTCAGGGCCTTAAGGAGCCTCCTCCTACCTTCGTCCTCGACCCTCTCTATCTGGGACCAGAACGGTGAGGCCAGCACGTTCCCGACGGTCTCGAAGTCGAGACCGTGCCTCCTCACAAGAAGGTCGAACAGGTACGCCATGACCTCGGTGTCGGTCGAGAGGGTGCAGTAATACCCGAAGTTCTCCAAGTAGCGCCTGTTCGTCCCGTACGATGATATCTCGCCGTTGTGGACAACGGACCAGTCCAAGATCCCGAAGGGATGGGCACCGCCCCACCATCCGGGAGAGTTCGTCGGGAAGCGGTTGTGGGCCGTCCAGATGTAAGCTTCGTATTCGTGGATCCTGTAGAACTCCCCTATGGCGTCGGGGTCACCTACCCCTTTGAAGATCCCCATGTTCTTCCCCGAGGAGAAGACGAAGGCCCCGTCCACATCCCCGTTTATCTCCATTACGCTCCTTACCACGAAGTCCTCCTCGTCCCGCCCACCGTCCTCGACCTCTAAGAAGTACCTCCAGAGGATGGGCACGGGCTCCAGGCTCCTCACCTTCTTGGTAGGTATGGGTTCGTGGTGCACCACCCTGAAGTGGTCCTTGAGGTACTCCTCCACGCGGTCCTTGGAAGGGGCCTTCTGGTACATGATGTGGAAGCACCAGTATTCCTTGAGTTCGGGATAGATCCCGTAGGCAGCGAACCCGCTTCCCAGGCCGTTCCCCCTCTCGAGCATGTTGCATATGGACGAGAGTATGACCTCCCCTGAGAAGGTCCTCCCCCTCCTGTTCATTATCCCGGTGATCCCACAACCAGAAGGTACCCTGAAGTCCCTGTCCGGCATCCCACCCATATCTTTTTCCCATCAAAAATTTATCGGGGCCCAAGGCGAATATATAAAACTACCCTCCCAATGTCAAGCACAAAGTTTGCCCCTCACGACCCTTGCTTATGTGGGAAGATTGTTATATTTTAACACATGGAGGAGACATGAAGGAAATCATCGGCATGTGGAGGAACACGAAGATGTGCGCCCTCACGGCCCTCACAGCGGCAGTATATGCTGCTGTCCTCATCCCTTTCAAGCCGATCACGATAATCCCCGGTTTCACGGAGCTCAGGCCGGCCAGCGTGCTTCCCGTGGTCTGCTCCCTCCTCTTCGGACCAGCCGCAGCTTGGGGGGCTGCCTTCGGCAACATCATAGGGGACCTCTTCGGGACCTTGGGGCCGGGAAGCCTGTTCGGGTTCGTGGGGAACTTCCTCTACGGGCTCCTACCTTACAAGCTCTGGAGGGCCATGCGCGGGGGCACGTCCATCCGCTCGGGCAGGGAACTGGCCGTGCTGGCAGTAGTCTGCTGGACCTCGAGCGTGGCCTGCGGGGTGACCATAGGGTGGGGCGTGGACCTTCTCGGGTTCGTCCCCTTCGGGGCTCTGGGGAACATCATATGGGTTAACAACTTCTTGGTCTCCACGGTCCTGGGGCCCGTGCTCTTAAGGCTGCTCTGGAGTAGGGCGGAGAGGTGGGGGCTGCTATACGCTCAGATCTTGGAGGGGGTCGGAAGGCCGAGGACCTGGGGCCTGGGCCTCCTGCTCCTCGTCCTCGGGACGGTGGGAGGTCTGGTCCTGGGCAACGCCGTATCCCTGGGGGTATATAAAGCTGTGCCCTTCGCCTCGGGCCAAGGGGTCACGGGCGGGATCGGCATAGGCTTAGGGATCTTACCGTTCGTAGCCCTGACCTTAGCCGGAGCGGTCCTGCTGTGAAGGCCGTCCACCTAAGGGGGGTAAGCTTCACGTACAGGGGCTCCGTGGTCCCGGCCCTAAGGCGCCTG
>DTYS01000018.1 GCA_012961755.1 Candidatus Latescibacterota bacterium | reverse complement strand
TCCCCTTCGGCGAGGATGGTCGGAAGCGCCCTCTGGGAGGGGGAGAAGTTTTCGCACAGGGAGGGAGTATCCGCCAACTTGGGGCTCAGGACGACGATATACGGGGTCTTCCCCGTGGAGCGGGGGAAGCTCAAGGTCGTGAGACACGTGCTGAGGCCCTCCATCTCGGTGAGGAGTTCTGGGTCATGGGAAGATGGAAGTCCCTCATCCTGGAGGGTGAGCTTGTCCGCTTCCCTGAACAACCTCTTCCAAATGAAGTGGGGGGAGGGAAGGAACTTGAGGAAGCTGGACGTGCTCAGTTTGAACCTCTCCTCGGGGTACGACCTGAGTCCTGGGACGTCCTGCAGGCTCTCGGACCTTAGGACTTCTATAAGGTCCTCGCCCTTCAGGGCCTTGGACCTAAGGGCTGGGCTTCGTCATGGCTTCTACCGGGGGGATAAGCTCTGCTGGCCTATCCTTAAGGAACTCTCACTGAACGCTTCCCTCAGGGTCTCCGGAGGAGGGAAGCCCTCGCCCGGACGGGAGTCCTCCTGGGTTCCGGGGGTGGACGTGTCGGGGATGGGACCCTGGGGGCTTGCCCTTTCTGGCTACTGTAGGAGGGTGGTTGGGGGGGAGACCACGTTATGGGTGAGGGGGACGGCACAGGCCCGGCCGACCTCAAAGTGGACGATGAGGTACTCCTTCAACTACGACCTCGGGAAGGGAAGGATGGTAGCGCACGAAATTTACATCTACCGTGACCTACACTGTTGGGAGGCCTCCTTCCAATGGTCACCCTCGGGGATGAGGAGGGGATACTACTTCGTCCTCAGGATAAAGGAACTTCCGGAGATAAAGGTTGAGAAGAGGAAATGGATATGGTGAAAGGAGATGCTCCCGGCTGACCGAGAGGTAGAGGTCCGAGGAGGGGATATGCTGAGCGATATCATGCCTAGGCGGGTCGAGGTGTGCTTCCACTTCGAACCCTTCAGGTTGCCCTTGAAGTTCGGGGCAGTGGTCATGGAAGGGTTGACCTACTGCACGGTGGAGGCTGAGGTGGAGGACGGAAGGGGAAGGACCGCCAGGGGGAACGGTTCCATACCGCTTGCCGACATGTGGGCGTTCCCCTCCCCAAAGGTCCCCCACGAACTCAGGGAGTCGGCCATGCGGGAGGTCGCCCTGAGGTTCGCCAGGAGGGTGGAGGGGTACGGGAGGCGCGCGCATCCTGTAGACATCTTCGTGGAGCTTGAAGGCGAACTGGCGGAGGTGGGAAGGGATGTGAGCCGGGAGATGGGGCTTGCCGAGGAGCTTCCGTTCCTGGCCCTCCTGGTCTCGGCCTCGGCCGTGGATGCGGCCCTCCACGACGCTTTCGGGAAGGTCAACGGGATATGTTCGTACGACGGTTACGGGAAGGATCTAATGGAGCACGACTTAGGTTACTACCTGGGGAAGGAGTTCAGGGGGAAGTACATAGGTGACTACCTCAGGAGTAGCTACCTCCCCGAGCTTCCGGTCTTCCACCTGGTGGGAGGGTTGGACTTCCTGAGGAGGGAGGAAGTCCCGGAGGACGCTCCCCAGGACGGGCTCCCGAACTCTTTGGAGGAGTGGGTGGAGAGGGACGGACTGTTCTGCCCGAAGGTCAAGCTCAGGGGGAAGGACCTGGAGTGGGACGTCCAGAGGACCTTGGAGGTGGCCGAGGTCGCCAGAGAAGTCAGGAGACGTATGGGTTGGGATGACAGGTTGTACCTGAGCGTGGATACCAACGAACAGTGCGAATCTCCCGAGTACATGGTAGAATACCTCAAAAAGGTCGAGGAGAGGGATCCGAGGACGTACGAGGAGATCCTCTACTTAGAACAGCCCACCGAGAGGGACCTCTCCCTGCACAGGTGGGACATGAGGGAGCTCTCCTCCCTCAGGCCCGTCGTGATAGACGAGAGCCTCACGACCTTGGACGACTACAGGCTTGCAAGGGAGCTCGGGTGGTCGGGGGTAGCCCTCAAGACCTGTAAGTGCCATTCGTCCGCCCTCCTCTTCGTCTCCCTGGCCGAGGAGGAGGGAGTGCCCTATACGGTGCAGGACCTTACGCTCTACGGGACCGCTCTAGTGCACTCGGTGGGCTTCGCGGCCAGGACGAACACCATGATGGGGGTGGAGTCCAACGGATGCCAGTACCACAGTAGGGAGGCCTTCCCCGAGGTCAGGAGGCTCCATCCTGGGATGATGGAGAGGAGGGAGGGCAAGGTGAGGACGGATTCCATAGGGAAGGTGGGCTTAGGGTTCAGGATCGAGGAGATTTAAGGAGGATAGATGACCTTAAACAGGCTGAAGGAGAAGCTCTCGAGGGGGAAGGTGGCCTTCGGGCTCGTGGTGACCATCCCGGACCCTGGGGTAGTGTACTCCCTTTCCCAGGTCGGCTACGATTTCTTCTTCCTGGACATGGAGCACGGCCCTGTGGGGCTCTGGAACCTTCCCACGTTCGTAGTGGCCCTCAAGGCCTCGGGGACCGAGCCCCTGGTCAGGGTACCCTGGAACGACTTCGTTGTCGTGAAGCAGGCCCTGGACGTCGGCGTGTACAACCTCGTGTTCCCTATGGTGAGCGACCCCGAGGCCGCCAGGCGGGCCGTAGAGGCCACGAGGTACCCCCCCGAAGGTATAAGGGGGTGCGGGCCCTGGATGGCCGCCCTGGACGTGGGCCGTGAGGAGTACATAAAAAGGGCGAACGACGAGATAGGGGTCTTCGTCCAGATAGAGAAGGCCGAGGCCGTAGAACGCGTAGACGAGATACTCTCGGTGGAGGGGCTGACGGGGGTCTACTGCGGCCCCTCCGACATGAGCCTCTCCCTTGGGTTCCTTCCCGACCCGGACCATCCCGAGGTCGTCTCCCGGTTCCGGACGGTCATGGATTCGTGCAGGAGGCACGGGAAGGTGGGAGGGATAGCGGCCGGGACGCCTTCGAGGGGAAGGTTCTGGGTCGAACAGGGGGCAAGGCTCGTGGTCGTGGGCTCGGACAGGAGGATACTCTCGGAGGGGGCGAGGAGGGTCCTGAGGGAAGCACGAGGAAGAAAGGGGGAACCATGACGGATAGACAAGTGCCTCCATATCCCGATCAACCTCAGGAGCGGGTCGAACTCCTGCTCCGTACGTACGAGTACCGTCATCCTTTCAACTACCCCAACATACGGGTAGAGAGGAGGTACCGGGGTGGGGAGTCCCACGGCCTGGAGATGAATCCCATAAACACCCGTTCGCCGGACCCCGAACACCTTCCTGCGGACAGGATAGTCATAACCGAAGAGCTTCCGATAGTCCGCGTGGCGGTGATAGGCAGTGCCTGTACACCACCGGGATACGTGACCTTGGAGGCCGAGCCCGTGGATGGGTTCAGGAGGGAGGATGAGCTGGAGGAGGTCATGCCGGTGAGGTTCAGGGCGGACGGACTCTGGGGCATGCACCTCAGGGCTGACCAGTGGCTGGAACCTAACCCCGGAGGGAGGCCCGTGCCCGGCAGGGAAGGAGCCTCCTTCAGGTGCACGGGGAGGGAGTTTCCCTTAGCGGGGATGAGCTGCGCCGTATTCGAGGTACCCATGAGCAGGAAGGTCGTAATATCCGGAGGCTCGGCGGTTCCCGGATGGACCACCGACAACTTCCCCGACGATGCCCACTACTCCTTCAGGATAATAAGGGTCACGGTGGCGGAGGCCCGTCCGGGATGAAAAAAAGGGCACGGCGGAGCCGTGCCCTTCGACATCCGTCCCTTCATCTGAGCGGGCTCCTCCCGTATCCCTCGTAAAGGTATGCCTTTTCAGCACTTCCGAGGGCCTGGGACATCATCTCCCGGACGTGTGCGTAAACTGCGTCCTCGGCCGCCTTGAGGACGAAGTCCCCCAAGGTGTTTATCTCTTCGGCGAACTGGCCCAGGACGTAACGAGGTCCCCTGGACTTGCGGCCCTTCTCCTGGGCCTGCCTCCTCTCCTCCTCGGTCATCCTCTCTATGAGCTCCTTGCCCTTCCCGCCTGGCTCGGAGGCTATAGTGCGGAGGACTATGTCGGCGAGGGCCGTCGCATAGTTGAACTTCCTTGCCCCGGCCCCTATGGCCTTGTGGAAGGCCTCGTAGCTCAGGCCCGTCCCACCGTGGAGCACTATGGGCACGGGGAAGCCCTTCCCCGAAAGGGCAGCGGATATCTCCCTTATCCTCCTAAAGCTGACTATCGGCTTCCTGAGGTACCATCCGTGAGCGCTTCCCACGAAGACGGCGAGGGCGTCCGGATCGGTCCCCTCTACGAGCCTCACCGCATGTTCGACCTTGGTGAACTGCGCCCTTATCTCCTCCTCGGTCATAGCCTGCTGCACAGCGGCCTCGCCTATCTCTCCCTCCTCCACCTCGACCGTGACCCCGTGCTTGTGAAGCTCGGGGATTATCTTGGAGCAGTGCTGTATGTTCAACTCCACGGCCTCCGCCCTGTCCTCGGTGGGCTGCTTCGAGAAGTCCAGCTCAATGGATGTGAACCCGGCCTTAAGGGCATGGAAGGCGAGCTCGTCCTGCTTCTGGAGGTGGTCAAGGTGGAGGGCCACTGGGACCATGTATCCCTTCTCCTTATACAGCCTCGCCACCTCCTCGGCCACGAACTCGGAGAAGGATTTCAGCCTCTGCGCCTCGTCCCCCGAAAACCAGCCCTTAAGGGCGTATCCCACCTGGGACTCCGCGACCTGGATTATAACCGGGGAATTGAGGTCGAAGGCTGCCCTCAGCACGCCCCTGACTATCTCCGGCCTTATGCTGTTCGCAGCTAAGACCCCGAACTCCTCCCTGTCGGCGACGGAAAGCACGTCCTTCAGGTTGAGAAGGTGATGTCCATCCACCTCCTTGAGGTAGGGGTTGGTCTGGAAGGAAAGCTCAGCAACCGCCATCGTTCGTCCTCCTTTCTGTTTTGTCCTCCCATCCTCCAGATTTCCTAAGATAACAACGATCCGACTTCAGGTCAAGTAAAATCCTAAGGTCCGAAGAACCCCAGCGATGGGGCGAGCTTCCACTCCACGTCGAAGAACCCGGCAGCTACGACACCACCCCATCCTTCGGTCCTTACGGCTTTCCCGTAAACTATGTAGTCCGGAAGGCCTGAGGAGGCATGGAGGGCATCCAAGGCCCCCGTGAGCTTGGTTCCCTCCAGGTCCGTGCCCGCGTTGACTAGCACGAGCCTTTCTGGGTTGAGGGGGTTGGGGTATACCTCCTTAAGCGCGAGGTGCTCCCCCGGGATCG
>DTYS01000017.1 GCA_012961755.1 Candidatus Latescibacterota bacterium | reverse complement strand
CTTGTTGGTAAGCTCCGCCAGGGGGTTAGTGCCGTCCATGAACTGGGAGAGCTGGCTCGTGGCGAAGAAGGACTGCACCACGGCGGACACCGTCCTTGCGTTCACCAGGTCGTGAGGGGTGGGGTTCTCCACCTCCTTGAGGCTGAGCCTTTCCCTCACGCTCCTGGCCATACGGGTGAGTCCAACCAAGAACTGGTTCGCAAGCTGTTCTCCGACGGTGCGGACCCTCCTGTTTCCCAGATGGTCTATGTCGTCCGTCGTACCCTTCCCCTCCCAGAGCGCCAGGAGGTAGTCCAGTATAGCTATGAAGTCCTTTGGATCTAACGTGGTGTGTTCTAAGGGTATATCTAGCTCAAACCTGCGGTTTATCTGGTACCTCCCCACGACCCCCAAGTCGTACCTCTTAGGGTTGAAGAACAACGACTCGAAGAACCTCTTAGCCATATCCACGCTCGGCGGCTCCCCCGGCCTCAGGAGACTGTAGATCCTGTAAAGGGCCTCCTTCTCGCCCTTCGTAGGGTCCTTCCTGAGCGTGTTCCATATGACGACCGCCCTGTCCCCTTCCCCCTTTATCTCTACGGCCGCCACCTTCTCCACCCCGGCCTCCTGGAGGGCCTGTATGTGTCCCTCGTCCAACTGTTCTAACGCTTGGACCAGAACCTGCCCATCGGGCCCCACCACGGGCTCCGCCGCCACCCACCTCTTAAGTCCCGGCCCAACGGGAACCTCCTTAACATCCAGGAAAAGCTCCAATATGTCCCTGTCGGAGGAGTACCCCAAGGCCCTCAGGAGCACGGTGGCGGGGAGCTTCCTCTTGCGCTCTATGTGGACGAAGAGCACATCGTGGACGTCCAAAGAGAACTCCACCCAAGAGCCCCTGTACGATACGACCCTTGCGGAGTACAAGGGCTTCCCGTTGGGATGTATGGTCTCGCTGAAGAAGACCCCCGGCGAACGGTGAAGCTGTCCCACCACTACCCTCTCGACCCCATTTATGATGAAGGTTCCCTTCTCCGTCATCAGGGGGATGTCTCCCAGGAAGACCACCTGCTCTATGGCCTCCTTCACCTTGAACCCGTTCTCCTCAGGCTCCCTATGGACCAGCCTGAGCCTGGCCCTCAGGGGAGCCTGATATGTCATCCCCCTTTCTTTACACTCCTCTACGCTGTACTTAGGCCTCCCTACGGAATAGCTTACGAACTCCAAAGCGTACTGCTCGGAGACGTCGGTAACAGGGAAGACGCTCTGGAACACGGCCTGAAGGCCTTTGTTCTTACGAGCCTCGGGTGGGACGTCCAACTGCAGGAAGTCCTTCCAGGACTTAAGCTGCATCTCCAAGAAATCCGGCATGTCAACCACAGGATGCAATTTTGCGTACGACCTGCGGGGTACCTTCCGAGGCATATCCCTCACTCCCTTCTCAGGTCCATCACTTCACCTCCACCGTGGCCCCGACCTCCTCGAGCTTGGCCTTGGCCTCCTCGGCCTCCTCCTTGGAGACCCCCTCCTTTATAGGCTTGGGGACCCCATCCACGAGGGCCTTGGCCTCCTTGAGGCCGAGTCCCGTAAGTTGCCTTACAACCTTTATAACATGTATCTTCTTGTCCCCAACGTCCTTAAGTATAACGTCGAAGGCCGTCTTCTCCTCCTCGGCCGCCTCCTCCGGAGCAGCAGTAGGGGCCGCGGCAGGAGCTGCCACGGGGGCAGCTACGGGGGCAGCCGTGACCCCGAACTTCTCCTCCAAGGCCTTCACGAGCTCCGCAAGTTCCAACACCGTGAGCTGTTCTATAGCCTGCACTATCTCTGCAACCTTCTCCTCTGCCATCCGTCCTCCTTTATTTTCCTTCCTTACGAGCTATGGCTTCCAACACCGTAACGAGCCTGTAAAGGACCCCCGAGAGCGTCCGGATCAACCCGGCCAGAGGGGCCCGTATCCCTCCAACCGCCTTCGCCACCAGCTCCTCCCTCGGAGGAAGGGCGGCTAAGTCCGAAACCCGTTCGGGGGGAAGGGCCCTTCCTCCCACGAAGGCAGTCTTTATGGTGAGTTCCGGGAAATCTTTGACGAAATTCGTCAGCACCCTGGCAGGCGCCACGCAGTCCTCCGAGAGCGTAAAGGCCACTCCAGTCGGCCCCTGGAAAGCTTCTGCCAGCTCGGGAAGGCCGGCCCGTTCCGCAGCGAGCCGTGCTAAGGTATTACGCACCACTTTATATCCGCTCCCGGAGGCCTTCAACCTCCTCCTGAGCTCCGTCATGGCCGCCACATCCAGCCCTCGGAAGTCCGTGAGGTATATCCCTTGAGCGCTTGCGAACAACTCCCTGAGGGCCTCCACCGTCGCCACCTTTCCCGGCTTCGGCATCTTCCCTCCTAAACCCCTAAGGAGGCCCGGTCTATCTTGATTCCCGGGCTCATCGTAGAACTTATGCTGGCAGAGCGCACGTACGGTC
The DNA here is from genome assembly GCA_012961755.1 of Candidatus Latescibacterota bacterium. GTDB lineage: Bacteria > Latescibacterota > 4484-107 > B68-G9 > B68-G9 > B68-G9. The sequence goes on along the minus strand of DTYS01000017.1, from coordinate 2,236 downwards.
CCTTGACCGTGGCCGGCCTGGCCCTGAGGACCGCTTCCACGAACGCTCTACAGTTCTCAATTATGTGTTCCTCCGGGAAGGAAAGCTTCCCCACAGGGGCATGTACGTTCCCCCCTCTGTCCGCCCTGAACTCCACCCTGCCTGCCTTAGCCTCCCTCACCGCACGTCCTACCTCCCTCGTCACGGTCCCCGTCCTGGGGTTGGGCATCAGTCCCCTGGGTCCCAATATCCTTCCCAACCTCCCGACCATGCTCATCATATCCGGAGTTGCCACGGCGACATCGAAGTCCAGCCATCCTTCCTGTATCCTCTGCACCAGATCGTCCGCCCCCACGTAATCTGCCCCAGCCTCCAAAGCCTCCTTCTCCGCATCCCCCCTCGCGAAGACCAGAACCCTCACAGGCTTTCCCGTTCCGTAGGGGAGCACCACCATCCCCCTCACGGCCTGGTCCGCCCTCCTCGTATCCACTCCGAGCTGCATCGCCATCTCCACCGTCTCGTCGAACTTAGCGTGGGGGAGTTCCTTAAGAAGCCGCACCGCCTCCTCCAGGGGGTACTCCCTGGTGCGGTCTATCTGCACCGACTGTTCCCTGTAACGCTTCCCACGTCGCGCCATATGCATCTCCATGTATGTCTACTCCACCTCTATCCCCATGCTCCTCGCCGTCCCCAGGACCATCCTCACGGCGGCCTCTTCGTCCGAAGTGTTCAAGTCCTTCATCTTCATGCGGGCTATCTCCCTGACCTGTTCCATCGTAACCTTCCCTACCTTCTGCCTGTTGGGTTCTCCGGAGCCCTTCTCTATCCCGGCCGCCTTCTTGAGGAGCACCGAGGCCGGTGGGGTCTTGGTGACGAAGGAGAAGGACCTATCAGCATATATCGTTATGACCACGGGAATTATAAGTCCAGTCTGCCCTTGTGTCTGCGCGTTGAAGGCCTTGCAGAACTCCACTATGTTCACCCCGTAAGGCCCCAAAGCCGGCCCCACAGGAGGTGCTGGAGTTGCGCTCCCTGCGGGGATCTGAAGTTTGACCGTCCCTACGACCTTCTTCGCCACTGGTCCTCCTCACCTTTCCGGCATGATCCTTTCGACCTGTAAGACATCCAACTCCACGGGGGTGGGCCTGCCGAATATGCTCACCATAACCCTCATCTTGCGGCGCTCGGGGTACACCTCGTCCACGGTACCGGTGAAGTTCTTGAAGGGACCGTCCACTACCTTAACCAGGTCTCCCTCCTGGAAGGGCAGACCTGTCGAAGGCCTCTGCCCCCCCTCCATCCTAGCCAGGATGGCCTTGACCTCCTCGTCCTTGAGGGGCTGAGGCGACCTTCTGGGCCCCACGAAGCTCGTGACCCCGGGCACGCTAGAGATGAAGTGTTGGGTCTCCCTGTCCAGCTCCATCTCCACCAACACGTAGCTTGGGAACAACTTCCGCTTTGTAGTCACCTTCCTTCCGTCCCTCATCTCAACGACCTCCTCCACGGGAACCACGACCTTCCCTATCTTATCCGTAAGCCCGGAGGAGGACAGCATACTTTCTATGTACTGCTTAACCTTATGCTCGTGTCCGGAATATGTGTGCACTACGTACCAACGCTTGGCCATAAAGACCTCACCCGCCGTAGAACGAACGGAAAACGAAGGTCAAAAGCTTATCCACCAACCCTACGAAGACCGCCACGATCAGACAGAGCACGAGGACGGCCAAGGTAGAACCTATAAGTTCCTCCCTGGTGGGCCAGGTCACGCTGGCCAGCTCGTTCCGTACTTCCCTAAGGAACTGTATAACCTTTTGGAACATTTTTTCTTTGGACAAAAATGGCAGGCCAGGGGGGATTCGAACCCCCAACCCCCGGATTTGGAGTTAATCCTTTTTTATAGCTCTCAACAAAATAGTCATAAACATTATCGTTAAACGCTTCACTTAGATCATGAAAATGTACTTTAATACCCAGGTACTCACCCACTCTCTGTGCTTTGGCAAAATTCTCTTCATGGTAGCCAGGTTTGTGGTGGAGTTTCATATACACACCTTCAACATCATACCCCTCTTTTTGTAGCAAGATTGCTGTAACTGTGGAGTCCACTCCTCCACTCATACCTACGAGTACTTTTTTTGTCATATACTCACCTTTGTGATCTCTATAGCGATCTCTTCATCCACATTAACCAAAATACCTTTTGCAATCTTTTTTTCCCAAGAAATAAATTGACTTTTTCCAGATCAATTGAGCT
>DTYS01000016.1 GCA_012961755.1 Candidatus Latescibacterota bacterium | reverse complement strand
GTGCCTGCACCAGCGCGGGCAGAATTTCTCCGGCTTTGCCCTGAAAGAAATAATCCGCCGCTGCGGTCAGCGGGGTTGGTTCCAGATTGACCTCTACGAGGAGATAGGTCTGGGACGCCAGGATAACCATAACGTTACCGACATCTTCGGCATGAGGACTTCCCTACGCTCGGCCCATGAGGACATCTATTGGAACGCTCTCCTTGAGGGGAAGCTGGAGAGGTTCGTGCCCTCAGATAGGGTCCGCAGGACCCGATTCCTGGCCAGCGTCAGGAAGGGTGTAAGCTTCGGCCTTGAAGGGACCTACATAAGGGACAGGTTGGAGCTTACCGCTTCCCTGAGAGGGGACCTAATGTGGAACGTAAGGAGGTCGGACTACAGGATGGGCGTCCTGAGGCCCATCCCTGAGGAAAAGAAAGCGTACAGGTTCACAGGTGCGAGGCTCGGGCTTCGATTGAGCCCAGTGCCCCGCCTTCACATAAAGGCCAACTTAGGTAGATATTTCCGTGCTCCCTCCTTCTACGAGCTCTTCGGGGATACGGGACCCGTGATAGGGAACACAGAACTCAGGCCGGAAAGGGGGACGAACTTAGACATGGGCTTCGTCTTCGGGACGAAGTGGCTCCGAAGGGTGGAGGTCGCCTTCTACCACAACGTCCTCAGGGACGGGATAACCTTCGTCCAACACTCCCAGTTCACCTCAAGGCCAGAAAATGTAGGCAAGGCAAGTATAACTGGGATGGAAGTCTCGTGGAAGGTGGACCTCGGCCGCCTCCGCTGGGAAGGCCACGGGTCGTACCAGAGGGCGAGGAACCTCTCGGAGCTCTACGGGGGAATATATAGGGGAAAGCAGTTGCCCAACCGCCCCACCTGGACGGTACACGGAAGGTGGAGCACGAGTTTGGACAAGTTAGGCATCTTCTACGAGGCCGACTACACATCCGGAAACTACCACGACCTGTACAATAAGTTCCCTATACCCGAAAGGTTCGTCCAGAACATCGGAATTAGCTTCACCCTACGTCCCTTCAGGCTGGAACTTGAGATGAAAAACGTGGAGGACAGGCAGGTCGCGGATGTATGGGGATATCCACTTCCGGGAAGGTCGTACTACATAAGGCTAAGCACGGGAGGATGGACATGCCAAGGTGGAGGGAAGCGGTAGGTAGCATATCTCCTTTGGACCTCAGGACCATGGAGAAGGCAAGGCGCCGCCAGCAGAGGCTGACCAAGCCTCCCGGGAGCCTTGGGAGGTTAGAGGAACTTTCCGTGCAGGTTGCGGGTATCACCCGCGATCCCCTGCCCGAGGTCCGAAATAAGGTCATATTTACCGTCGCGGGGGACCACGGGGTCGCGGACGAGGGGGTGAGCGCGTATCCGAAGGAGGTAACCGCTCAGATGGTCGCGAACTTCCTGAGGGGAGGAGCCGCTATAAACGTGCTGGCAAGATGTGCGGGAGCGAGGGTGATAGTGGTCGACGCGGGGGTCGCGGCCGATCTGCCCTCCCATCCGGACTTGAGGAACTTTAAACTCGGCTACGGCACAAGGAACATAGCACGAGGCCCCGCGATGACGAGGGAACAGGCGGAGATGGCCCTGGACTTCGGGATAAAGCTCGTGGAGGAGGAGAGGGAGAAGGGGCTCGACGTCCTCGGCCTTGGGGATATGGGCATAGCCAATACCACGCCTTCTGCTGCCGTAGCCTCCGTCCTCACCGGTCTTCCTCCTGAGTCCGTGACGGGAAGGGGGACGGGCGTAGACGATGCTACCCTATCCCACAAGGTCGAAGTCATAAGGAGGGCCCTGGAGCTCAACCGTCCCGACCCCTCCGATCCGGTGGACGTCCTTGCTAAGGTTGGGGGCTTCGAGATAGGTGTGCTGGCAGGGATAACCTTAGGGGGGGCCTTCTATCGTGTTCCCGTGGTGTTGGACGGGCTTATAGCCACCGCCGGTGCCCTGATAGCCTATAGGCTCTGCTCCGAAGTTCGGGATTACTGCATCGCGGCCCATCTCTCGGTGGAGGTCGGGCACAGGGCCATGTTGGAACATATGGGACTGTCTCCCCTCCTCGACCTTGGACTGCGCTTAGGGGAAGGAACCGGGGCAGCCCTCGGCACCTTCCTCGTAGAGGCATCGGTAAAGGTTCTAAGGGAGATGGCCACATTTGAAGAGGCCGGAGTTTCGGATAGATGTTCTGGAGGGACTTCAAGTCCGCTCTAGGGTTCCTGACCGTCCTGCCAATAGGAGATGGCCCCCCGTCAGGGAGGGTCATGGCGGCCTTTCCCTTGGTGGGAGGGCTCGTAGGGGCGGTCCTCGTGGGGGCAAGGTGGGCGTTCACCAAGCTCCTCCCCCATCCCCTGTGCGACGTCCTCTCTGTAGGATTTTGGGAATGGTTCACCGGGGGCCTGCACCTGGACGGCCTCGCGGACTCCTGCGATGCCCTGCTTCCTCCCATGCCCTCCGAAAGGAGGCTCGAGGTCCTGAGGGACCCCCACGTCGGAGCCTTCGGAACGTTCGGGGTCGTCCTGGTGCTTATGGCCAAGACGGCAGGATTCTACCTCGCAAGGGACTGGAGGCCGATCTTCCTCGCCCCCCTGCTCTCTAAATGGGCCATGGTGCTCGCAGCCGTCCTCTATCCGAGCGCGAGGGAGGAGGGGCTCGGAAGGAGGTTCCAGAAGGACGCGGGGAGGAGGGAGCTGACTTGGGCCTCGGCGTGGACCGTAGGGGGCGTTGCCCTCGCAGGAATTCCCGGCATATGGGCCGCGGTGGCCGTATGTCTATTCACCTTCCTCTTCGCCAGGTTCGTGCTGAGGCGCGTTCCGGGGTTCACGGGGGACGTATATGGAGCGCTCGGGGAGCTGAGCGAAGTCGTAGCTTTGACCGTGGAGGTCTCGGTTGGCCCATAGGGTGCTGATACTTGGAGGGGCGAGGAGCGGGAAGAGCG
>DTYS01000015.1 GCA_012961755.1 Candidatus Latescibacterota bacterium | reverse complement strand
GACGGCCCCGGGATACCTAAGGAGGTCCAGAGGAGGATATTTGAGCCCTTCTTCACAACTAAGGGTGTGGGCGAGGGCACGGGCCTCGGGCTTTCGGTGACTTACGGTATAGTCCGGGAGCACGGGGGCGACATCTGGGTGGAGAGCGAGCCGGGGAAGGGTGCCACCTTTACAGTCTCCCTTCCCCTGGCCAGGCGGGAGGAGGTGTGGGAGGAAGAGAGGGTGGAGGCCTTCCCCGAGGGAAGGCTCAAGGTATTAGTCGTGGACGACGAACCCGGAATCAGGGGCTTCATCAGGGAATATTTCTCCTTCGTAGGGTGCGACGTCCACGAAGCCGGCGAGGGGGAGGAGGCCCTGAAGCTCCTCAGTAAGGGGGACTACGATTTGATATTCTTGGACATAAGGATGCCGGGGATGGGTGGGAAGGAGTTCTTCGCATGGGTCAAGGAACAGAGGCCGGAACTCATACCCAAGATCGTCTTCATAACCGGAGATGTGGCTCGGTCCGACACCCAGGAGTTCATCAGGACCTCAGGGATGGCTTGCTTGAACAAACCCTTCGGCATAGGCGACCTGAACGAGCTCCTCCGGAAACTTAAGGAGGGGAAATGATCGTAGACGCCCACCTGCACCTCTGTCCCCGAGGAGTAAGCTCCATGCCAGGAGGTCCCCGGAGGAGGTCCATGGGGTACGGACTTGTGGACTTAGAGGGAAGGAGGGTCAGGTACTTTCCCCCCTCGTTCTACGATTCCAAGTTTTCCCCTGAGATGGCCTTAGCCTTTATGGACTGGGCCGGAGTCGGGGGAGCCTTCCTACTTCAAGGGGCTATGTACGGCCTCCAGAACGAAGAGGTGGCACAGGCCGTCTGGAAGTGGCCGGAGAAGTTCCTTGGGTTCGCTATGGTGGACCCGAGGGATGGAGAAAGATCGGCACGGGAGCTTGAACTCTGGCATAGACACGGGATAAGGGGTCTGAAGGTTGAGGTCCCGGGGTTTCCGGGCATGTCCATAGTCGGGGAAAGGGAGAGGGAAGTCTGGGCTAAGTGCGCCGAACTCGGAATCATCCTCGCCTTACACTTAGATCCATCCTCCCCGGAGGCCACCGACGGGATCAGGGCCGTGGCCGAGGAATTTCCTGAGATGGATATCATCATATGCCACATGGGGTTACCGCCAAAGAAGGGGTGGGAGGAGAGGGCACTTTTGGCGAAGCTTCCCAATGTGTACTTAGAACTTTCCGGCCTTCCCGCCCTATACTCGCACGAGGGGTACCCTTATCCTGGGGCCAAGGAGGCCATCAGGTGGACCTTGGAGAAGGTAGGACCGGAGAAGGTCCTGTGGGGCTCGGACGCCCCGAGCATACTTACATACTGCACGTATCCTCAGACCTTAGAGTTCGTCTCCGAAGTCCTGGACGGACGGGAGAGGGAACTTGTGCTCGGAGGTAACGCCCTGTCCATCCGGAACAGGGCCTCCTGAACTTCCTGAAGGGGAACGTCCTCCGTGCGCCCCGAACTCGCCCGGACCACCCGCACATCTTTCCCCACAGGTGCCCATACCTTCGGCTCGGTCGGGCCGAAGATGACGACCGTGGGGGTTCCTACGGCCGCGGCTATGTGGGCTATCCCCGAGTCGTTCCCCACGAAGGCGGAACACCTCGCGAGGAGACCTGCCACCTCCCTGAGGGAAAGGTCCTTCGCTATGGGGACCCACCTCCCGAGGGCGTCCACCACAGCTTCCACGGCCACCCTGTCCGCAGGACCGCAGATGAGAAGGGGGGAGACGCCCAGTTCCTCCGCCCACAGGATGAGTTCCGCGAACCTGTCGGGGGGCCAGTTCTTCTCAGGACTTCCGCTGCCCGGGTGCACGGCCAGGACCTTTCCTTTAAGTTCTAAATCCTTGTAAGCCTCTATCCTCGGGGTCGGGTCCTCATCCCTTATCCCCAAAGCTTGCAAGGCCTTGAGCAGATGTTCGGCCTCGTGAGTTTCGTCCCCCGGAAGGGGGGGCCAGCACACCACCCTTCCGACGATCCCCTCTAAGTTCCTCACCAGCACCTCGTCCTCGGTGTAGACGACAGCGAGTTCGAAGTTCTTTAAGCAATCCTTAAGTTCGTCCGACGGTCGGGAGAAGAGGGTAGCCCAGAGGGCTTCGTCGGCCGATCGCACCTCGTCCGCAGGTGGGATGGCAAGGGAGAGCGGCTCGGGGTTCCCCACGACCACGATGTGGGAACGGGGGAAGTGCCGCCTCAGCGCCCTGAGGACCGGGATAAGCAGCACAGTGTCCCCTACGCCGCCGACCCTCCACACGAGGACCTTCTTCCGCCTCACAACATCGTGCTCACCTTCCATTTTCCCTTCCCAACGTAGATGGACACGGCACCGGTCCTCCTCAGACACAGGACCCTCGCCGGAAGTCCTCGGTCGCACCTTCCCGAGGTCACTATCACCTTCGGCCGCACGGCCCCTACAAGGCGTGGGGACGCTCCCTCCCTGCCGAGACTAAGCAAATCCGCCCTCAGCTTCCTGCTCCAGCGCAGGAGCCGGCCTTCCCTCTCGTCCCCGACGAACAGCACAGAGAATCCTCCGTAGCTCAGCCTGAACGTGCCTCGGCCTAACACCAGTATCCCGAAGCCTACGAGGCTGTCCCCAGGGCCGGCGATCAACGTTCCCCCCTTCTGGGCCAGGCCTTCCTCTAAGCTTACTATGTATCTGGCTTTGAGATGCTTCAACATAGAGGTGAGCCCTCCGATGTCCCCCGTGGCCAACACGAGGTCCAACCCCTCCACGCCCTCGTGCCTCAGGAACGGCGACACCGTCCTACCCCACCCCCTTTCGTCCCACCTTCCCACGAGGATGGTCCTCCCGTCCGGGAAGCGTAAGAAGCTCGCCTCACCCCTCCCAAGGTCCAGGAAGTGGACCTCAAGCCCCTCCGGCCTTAAGAGCCCTCCCCACGCCCAGAAGTTCAAAGAGACGAGGCCGGAGAAGAACAGGACCTTACGCAGGACCGGCCTCCATCCGGTATCCGGCGAAAGGGAGAGCAAGGCTGTGGCATATCCGAACAGGAGGGCGAGGGAAGGGCCGGGGAGCCGGACGGAAGAGAAGGGGAGGGAGGACGCCACCTTGACCGACGCCACGAGCCCTGATATGAGCAGATAGTTCGCACCGTTCCAGGCCGAGGAGAGGCCGGGCCAGATGGGATAGGAGAGGATGGACAGCATCCCCAGGGCCACTATCCCTCCGGCCATGGGAACGACCAGGAGGTTAACCAGAGGACCCACGAACGAGAGTCTGCCGAAGTGGTAGGCCAACACTGGAGCCGTGCCCAACTGTGCGGATATGGATACGGCCATAAGGCTTGAGATCCTTCCTAAGATCTTCCCCTTAAGGACATTGGAGATGGTCGCATATATGGGCCGATAGAGGAGGACTATGGCGGCGACCGCGGAGAAGGAGAGTTGGAAGCTCACGTCCATAAGGTCCCTCGGCCTGAAGCCGAGGACGACCAAGGCAGCGGCTCCGAGGCCGTTGAGAAGGTCTGCATCCCTCTCCAGAAGCGTTCCAGAAAGCACGAGGAAGGCCAGGACCACCGCCCTCAGGACCGAAGGCCTGAGGTCCACCAGAAATGCATAGAAGGTCAGAACTCCTAAGGTAACCGGCACCGTAACCCTCCGAGGGACCCTCAGTATACGCAACAGAGAGAAGGTCAGGGCTGCTATGAACCCTATATGGAGCCCGGAGACCGCCAATATGTGGGAGGTGCCGGAACGAGCGAAGGCTTCCCTGAGCGACTCGGGCAGCCCCGCCCTCTCTCCGAGCACGAGCCCCTTCAGGACATCGGAGTGGAGCTTCGGTAGGTCCATCTCCAAAGCCCGGCGGATGTAGGACCTCAACGCGGGCAGACCTCCACCCCGACCGACCACCTTCAAGCTTCCCGTGTAGACCACGCCGTATATCCCCCTGCGCTCCAAGGTAGCTCTGCTGTCCAGCTCTCCGGGGTTCCTGGGGACCTTAGGCCTCCTCAGGAGGCCGTACGTCTCTACGACGGAACCCGGCGGAGGTGGTGGACCCTTCCTGGCGAAGGTTAGGACCTTCCCCTTCAGCCTCCTTCCGTTCACCTCCTTCAGATCCACGACGACCCTCGTCCATCCCCATTCGGTGGTGGACGATTCCTTAACCTTCCCCCTCAACGCGACCTTGAGGCCGAAGTACCGTGAACTCCCTATGTGGTCCGGTGGGAGGTAGAGGGAGGTCACGTACCTCAGTGCTCCTAAGGACACGAAAAGGGCACAAAATAGGAAGGTCCCGGAGGGACCTTCAGAGCGGCCGAACTTCCGAAGGAGCACACAAAGGGAAACGAGCAGGACGGAGGGAATTAAGAGGATGGAGGGAGGGGGGGGAAGGAAACGGGCGAGCAGGACCCCGACAGCGAAGGCCCAGGCCGTCCTCAGGGCTGGTCTCCTCATGGTCCTTATTCCGTCACGGGCCTTACCTCCTTAGCTCCCCTCAAGACGAAGGAAGCCCCTCCTATCAGGCTCGCTGTCAGGGTCACCAGGTACGCCAAAAACTCCATAGAAAACGCTGCCGTGGGCTCCACCTCCACCCTGCGGAAGAGCAGGGCCCCGAAGTTCTCCCTGACACCTATCCCACCGAACGATATTGGGACCGCGGCGACCAGGGCTATGAGCGGCACGAAGGCGAAGAAGGACCATAAAGGTGCGTTGACCCCGAGGGCCCTTCCTGTCCAGTAGTGCACGGACACCCTGAGGGATTGCACTCCTAAGGATATAACCCAGGCCAAGGTCAACCTCCTTAGGTCCAACCTCGCCCTGACGAGCCCTTCCCTGACTTTGGACACCTTCCTTCCCATCCCCTCCGGCAGTAACCTAAGGGACAGCCGTTCCAGGGGGCCCGATATCCTCCTGCTCAGCAGGGCGGCGAGCCCGGAGGCCAGCAGCGCCGTAAAAGTTGCTCCCACAAGTCGGGAGAAGGGCAGAGAGGGAAGGGCCAGCATCGTCCCGCAGGCGAAGATGGAGAGGGAGAAAAGTCCTAAGAGCCTGTCCAAGAGCGTGGCAGCGAAGGCACCTCCTCCCCTTCCAGTTTCCCTCCTTACTTCGTATATCCTCACGGCATCGCCTCCCACCCCTCCCACGAAGAAGTTGTTGAAGAATATCCCCGTGAAGTAGAGCGAAAGGAGGTCCCTGAAGGGCAGGGTTATCCCCTGCATCCCGAGGAGGACCTTCCACTGGACCGTTCCCAGGATGTTGCTCACGATGAACGTTAGGAGGGCCAGGACCAAGATCGAAGGCCTGGAGGAGGCCAACATGGGACCGAGTCGCTCCGGCCTGAAGTTCTCCCCGGACAAGGCCCATATAACGAGCCCCGCGCTCACCCCGAGCTTTATCCCGAGCTTAAACCCCTTGCGCACGGCAGCGGTGTCCCCTTCTTCCTGTATATCCCGTACCAGAAGAGGATGCTCTGGCCGGAAAGCTTCCTCCTCACGAGCACGTCCGGGACCCTCCTGGCCCTCCACGCTTCCCTTCTCCTCCGAACTATATCCATCGGGCGAGAGCTCACCCAAAGCATCCCCAAAAGGGCGGCCAAGGACCTCTTGGGCTCCCCGAGGGGAGCCCTGAGCACCGTAAGGGCCTCGAGCAGCACCCTGAGGGGAAACAGCGAGAGGAGGCAAGGGATGTCGTAGTTCTTGAGGAGGAGGACGAGGTTGTTCCTGTGGTTCAGGTACATCTTCCTGAAGCTATGTGGGAGGGACCAGCCGGAGCGGTGGTAGACGACGGCCCCCGGTACGGACCACACCTCCCATCCGGCCCTGTGGAGCCTCCAACAGAGATCTATCTCCTCCATATGCATAAAGAAGCTCTCGTCCAGCCCTCCCACATCCTCCACCGCCTCCCTCCTGAGGAACAGGGCCGTGCCCGAGGCCCAAAATATCCTCCTCGGCGCATCGTACTGTCCTTCGTCCTCCTCCAAGGTACGGAAGACCCTCCCCAAGCAATACGGATACCCGAGCATGTCCATAAGCCCACCCGCCGCACCTGCGTAATCGAAGCGCTTCCTGTCCGAGAAGGAGATGATCTTCGGCTGGCAAGCCCCCGCCTTCGGGCGGGACTTCGCAAATTCCACCAGGACCCTCAGCCATCCGGGGGTCACCTCCACATCGTTGTTAAGGAGCACGAAGTACTTCCCATCGGCCACCTCCATCCCCCTATTGCAGGAGGCCGCGAATCCGAGGTTGCCGGGGTTGAACATCAGCTTTATTTCCGGAAAACGCTCCTTAGCCTCCCTTACGCTCCCGTCCCCACCGTCGTCCACGACTATGAGCTCGAAGGACCCTTCCGTGTTGTGGTATACTGACTTGAGGCAATCCAAGATTATGGACCCTCGGTAGTGGGGTACAATTATACTTACCTCAGGCCGACTCATCTGGTCCCCCTCAACCGCAGGATCAGCTTCTGGAGGGTCGTGTCCTCCGGCCTATACCTTGCGAGCTCCTTCAGGACCT
>DTYS01000014.1 GCA_012961755.1 Candidatus Latescibacterota bacterium | reverse complement strand
GGCGGACGTACACCTCCACGATGTGACATATGTGATGTGCGCAGGAAATACCACCATGATACACTTCATCTTAGAGATGGACCCCTCCAACATAAGGAGGGAGCCGTACATCCCCACTGCCAATTCCGTTCCCGTGATAAGGGCGGCGGAGGTAGGTATAACCATAAATGGAAGGGGACTTTTGGGATGCGTCCCTGGGGTCGGAAGTTACGTGGGTGGGGATATAACCGCGGGTATATTGGCCTCCGGGATGCACAAGAGGGATGAACTTTCGCTCTACATAGACATGGGCACGAACGGGGAGGTCGTGCTGGGGAACAAGGATTGGCTTATATGCTGTTCGGCCTCGGCCGGGCCCGCCTTCGAGGGTGGGGGTATAAGGTGCGGGATGAGGGCCACGGAGGGTGCGATAGAGAAGTTGGTGATAACGGAGGACGGGAGGGCCATCTGGAAGGTGATAGGGAGGGGGAGGCCGAGGGGGATATGCGGTTCGGGGCTCATAGACGCTGTGGCGGAGATGTTGAAGGCAGGTGTCATAAACCGCTCGGGGAGGCTCGAGAGGGACGGGAGGTGGAACGTAAGGGAGGGGGAGGACGGGTACGAGCTCGTGTTGGTCCCCGCAGAGGAGACCGGGACGGGAAGGGACATAGTGATAACCGAGGCTGACCTCGCGACGTTCATAAGGTCCAAGGGGGCCATATATGCCGCTGCGAACACTTTGATGTCCCACTTAGGATTTTCCTTCGAGGACCTGGACACGGTCTACATATCCGGAGGCTTCGGGAGCTACCTGGACGTGCAGAACGCCATACTCATAGGCCTCCTTCCGGATCTCCCTCCCGGAAAGTTCAAGTTCATAGGCAACGGCTCCATAACCGGTGCGGAGATGTGCCTGCTCTCCGAGGAGGCCCTCTGGGAGGTGGAGGAACTTGCCGGGAAGATGACCTACTTCGAGCTCTCCACCGACCCGAGGTTCATGGACGAGTTCTCCTTGGCCCTCTTCCTGCCACATACCAACCTCGAGAAGTTCCCTTCTGCCATGGCGCTTCTGGAGGGGAGAAGGTGGTAATAGCTATCTCAGGCAAGGGGGGGACCGGGAAGACCACGGTGGCTGCCCTTATAATAAGGGAACTTACGGCCGACGGGCCTGTCCTGGCGGTGGACGCGGACCCCAACAGCAACCTCGGGGAGCAGTTGGGCATGGAGGTCGAGGGGACCATAGGGGACATAAGGGAGGAAGTTCTGGAGGAGCTTCCCCCCGGGATGACGAAGGACAGGTACCTAGAGCTGCGCATCCAGGAGACCCTGACCGAGGGGAAGGGCGTGGACCTCCTCACGATGGGAAGGCCGGAGGGACCAGGATGTTACTGTTACGTGAACCACCTCCTGAGAGGTTTCTTGGACAGGCTTGCGAGGAACTACGGACATGTGGTGATAGATAACGAGGCGGGGATGGAGCACCTGAGCAGGCGCACGACGAGGGATGTGGACTGGCTCTTGGTGGTGAGCGACCCGTCGGTCGCGAGCCTGAAGGCAGCCCTGAGGATAAGGGAGCTTTCCGAGAAGTTGAAGTTGGGCATAAGGAAGAAGGGTCTCGTCCTCAACCGGACGGACGGGGAACTCTCTCCCCTTCAGGAGGAGTGGGCGAAGAGGGCCGGACTGGAGGTCGTGGGGACGGTTCCCGAGGACAGGACTGTCGTGGAGTACAGCTTGGAGGGGAGGCCGCTGGTAGAACTTCCTGAGGACTCTACGGCCGCGAGGGCAATCTCCGAAATCGTAAGATCGTTGAAGGAGGTAAGATGCAGATACCGGATGCCTTAGAAAGGTGGTCCAGCAAGGTGCAGACCGTACGCATAGGTGCCACGCGGGAGGAGGGAGGGACCAGGTCCAGGGTGATAGAGGTGGGAGGGGAGACCGGACTGCCCTTCCTGAAGTTCGAGGGTGAGATGCCCAACCCGCCCGTGGTGGCCATGGAGGTCTGGGACGTCCCTCCGGAGGACTGGCCGGACGTGCTCACGGAACCATTCGGGGACGCCCTAAAGGACCCGGCCAAGTGGGCCAAGAGGTGCGAGGAGTTCGGGGCCGATATGATATGCATAAAGCTCATAGGGATACATCCCGACTTCGGTGACGCACCCCCTGAGCGGGCAAGGGATGTGGTGAGGAGGGTGGCCGACGCCGTCTCCCTGCCCCTGATAATATGGGGCTGTGACGAGGACGAGAAGGACAACGAGGTATTCCCCGTCTGTAGTGAAGCGCTTTCCGGCGAGAGGTGCCTCCTGGGCACGGCTAAGGAGGACAACTACAGGACCCTCGTGGCCTGCTGCCAGGCGGACGGGCATAACCTAATAACCGAGGCCCCGTTGGACATAAACATCCAGAAGCAGGTAAACATCCTGGTCATGGATGCTGGCTTCCCTCCGGACAGGATGGTTATGTACCCCACCACGGGAGGTCTGGGATACGGGATAGAATACGCATATTCCATCCACGAGAGGTCGAGGCTTGCCGCCCTGGGCGGTGACAGGATAATGGCCATGCCGGTGATAGCCCTTCCCGGCCCAGAGGCCTGGAGGGCCAAGGAGGCCAAGGGGGCCGACGAGGAAGTCCCCGCTAACTGGGGTCCCCAGACGGAGAGGGGGCCCATGTGGGAGTTCATAACCGCGACCACCCTCCTCCAGGCCGGGACGGACATACTCGTCATGAGGCATCCGAAGGCGGTGAGGGCTTTGAAGGATTTCGTGGAGAGGTTGTTATAGGTTCGAGGTTCGAAGTTCGAGGTTCGGAGGGGGCGGTCGGACGACAACAAAGGAGGCATTATGGTAATCGTGGGTGAGCGTATAAACGGGATGTTCAAGGACATAAGGAGGGCGATAAGGAAGAAGGACAAGGGCCCAGTTCAGGAGATGGCCCTGAGACAATTGGAGGCCGGTGCCGATTATTTGGACATAAACGTGGGACCGGCATCCGCCGACAAGGCAGGCACGATGGTCTGGCT
>DTYS01000013.1 GCA_012961755.1 Candidatus Latescibacterota bacterium | reverse complement strand
CGTCGGCGAACACTGGGACGCTCGCGTGGTCCCTCACCGCGGCGAGGGTGTCGGGGTCGCCCGGAGGCACGGGCTGTTCCACAAGTTCTATGTCGAACTTCTCCAAAGTCTTAATCTTAGAGATAGCCTCCTCCGGGCTCCATGCCCCGTTCGCGTCTACGCGTACGGGCCCATCCCATACCTCCCTCACGGCAGATAGCACCTCCTCCTCTCCTCCAGCCCCCACCTTAACCTTGAGGACGCGGAACCTTGTCCGGGGAGGATATCCCGACCGTGAAGGACGTGGGAGGAGGTACCGCACCCTCCAAGCCGAGGAGTTTGTATATGGGGACCCCAAGCACCTTACCCAGCAGGTCCCAGAGGGCTACATCTAAGGCCGCCCTCGCCGAGCGGGCCCAAGGAAGTTCCTCGGCTAACCTCCTCTCCACCGTCTCCCCTGTGAAAGGGGAAGCTCCTTCGATCAAGGGTCCGGCCCGTCTCAGGGCCTCAGATACGGCCTCTGCGTCCTCCCCGTAGAACCTTGAAGGGGCGGCCTCTCCCATCCCCACTAACCTCTCCCACTCCACCCGAACAAACAGATTGCGACAAGCCCTCTTCTCCTCCCTGGATATCCGGAAGGGCCTTTCGAGCCTCAGCACTAAGGGAAAGCAGGACAACTTCATCTCAAACCCAAGGTCCTCTTAGCCTCCTCGCTCATCCTGTCCGGGGTCCACGGTGGATCCCAGACGAGCTCGACGTGGACGTCCTTCACGCCCTCCAAGGACCTTACGGCGTCCTCGGCCTGGCGTGCTATCCAGGCGGAGAGAGGACATCCTGGGGCCGTCATGGTCATCTTGACCCGTACGTTCCCGTCCTCCACCTTGACCTCGTACACCAGGCCGAGGTCGACGATGTTTACGGGGATCTCAGGGTCGTAACATCCCTTCAAAGCTTCCCAAACCTTCTCTTCGGTTACCATGCATCCTCCTTTCCAGTCGTCCTAAATATAAACCCATTCAAGGACGAAGACAAGAGGTTCATCTTGCAAGCACCATCTTCCTGGCCAAGATACGTCCACGGTTCCTCAACCTGCAGATGTACACCCCACTTCCCACCGGCCTTCCGAGTTCGTCCCTTCCGTCCCATAGCGCCCTATGTTCACCTGCCGGCATCTTCCCGTCAACTAACCTCTTAATCCTCCTCCCCTTCAAGTCCAGGACTTCCAAGGTCACCCTGCCGGGGGTTGGGATGGAGTAAGGGATGAGGGTGAAGGTGTTGAAGGGGTTCGGATAGTTCTGGGACAGGATGAACCTCTCAGGTGACGGCAAGGTCTCCTGGGTATCCGTCGGCTGGGATACGGGCGCGACCACAGCCCTTATACCGTAATCGTAGTTGACCTTTCGGTATACGAGCCTCTCGGGGGACAGGAAGGGACGGAAGAGGTCCCAGCTCCTCCCAGATATGGGGGGATGGTCCTCGGCTCCGAAGTAGGGGCTGGAAAGCCTCTTCTCCGTCAACAAGAAGCCGGGGCCGATTTTCAGGGTATCCACGACCACATATATCTGGAACATCACGTGGAAGTCCCCGTCCACAACTACGTCCCTGTCCTCCAGGTCCACATTTAACCATCCCACGCCCGGAGCCTCGACCTTCATAGGTTCGGTAAGCTCCCTTCCTGGATATCCCTCGCCATCGTCCTCGAAGATCCTAACCCAGAAGGTCCTGCCGAAGGTTACATCGGCCACGTAGAACCTGGCCGAGAGCAACCTTGCTGGGACGTAGGGAGGTGTGAACCTCACCCCCGAGCCTTCCCCTTCTTCCTTCCAATAGAGCCATAGATCGTAATTCCCGTCGTCGTACGCAAGTTCGGTGGCCTCCAACCCCGCCCCTGTGGTGAAACTCCAGAAGTAGTCCTTCCCGAGGAGGACCTCCCCGGCCAGATCCTTTACGCCAGCCCATATGCGGATGGTGTAGGTGGTGTAGGGGCTCAGGTCCTCGGAGGGGAGTACGGTCAGGGTCCTGCCGTCCTGGCTCCTGAGCCACTTCCCGGCGGGATAGAGCCCGAAATCTATCTTCAAACTCGTCGGATCGTAGGGGGAGCTGAACGTCACCCGCAGTTTTGCGTCCAAAGGTATTCTGGTCGCCCCGGGATAGGGATATACGCTCACTACGCCCTCCTTCACCTCCCTGGCGGAGTATAGGTAGGAGGCCTGAATCCCTGTGGGAAGGTCCCTGACTACGGGCACTAGGACGATCTTGTCGTACCTTCCGTAGAACGACCAGCACCCGTCGTTCTGGTCGTCCAGGGGGACCTCGTCCACTTGTGGGGGGGCTTCCTTCGGGAAAAGTATCACGAAGGCCCGGAAATCTCCCCTGTTCTCTCCGTCGAACTCTATGTGCAGGTCCCTGACATCCGAGAACGAGATGTAATTCGTGGAGGTATATCCGACGGAACCTTCACCCTCGGCGGGGTAGGAAAGATGTACCCTCGTGTCCGAGAAGTCGTAGGCTCCTGAAAGCTTGTAGTCCTCGTAGTGATACATCTTTCCCGCCCTCGGGTCGTCCAGGTAGTTAGCCAGCACCCATACTCCGAACACTTCGTCGAACCCTTCACCGTACCCTATCCTGTGCAGGGTTGAGGTCACCCCCCTTACCCCGTGCTTCGGATCGGCTACGAGGGAGCGGACGGTCCTCGTCCCCCCGAAGTGTTCGTAAAGGTAGTGTACGAACATTCCTACCTGCTCGTAATCTATGGGTTTCCCCCCCCATTCTACGAGGCTGTCCTCAGGATGGTCCTTGAAGTTTTCTGGAGGACGAACTCCGTATCCGTTTATAAACTCCGCGAAGGTGGAGCATCCCTCGTTCAGCCATGTTTCCTCCTCCGGGTCCATGTTGAAGTGGATCATATGCTGAAATTCGTGAGCTAAGACTCTGTAACTTTTCGAAGAGGAGAGGTTCAGAGGGTCGCAATCTATGTAGAGTATCTCGGTCTCGTTGCTTCTGTATCCTCTTTGACTAGCTTCCCTGTCGCTGTATTCGTTCACTCCCGAGAAGTATCCTCCCACGTAAAGCCCCTCGCCGAGCTTGTCCCTTATGTCCAGTATCAGTATGTATATCTTAGGATCTCCGTCCACATCGGGAGGTTCTCCGAAGACTCTCTTATCCACGAGGTATATCCCACTGTCCGGATGTGCTGGGGTCCTCCTGTCGAAGGCGGTCAGGAGAGCCTCCACATCCTCCCGTCTCACCTTAGTATTCCAGTTGGCGTCCTCCACGAAGATGTAACAGTGCTCCCCCACGCCTCGGCAGGTGGCGTCCACCTGGTAGAACATCTCCGAGGCGAAGTCGTAGGCCCAGAAGACCCTTTTGGTCCCGAGGGAGGGCCTAAGGCCGGGCTTGGCCAGGGTTCCCGCCTTCTCCGGTCCCCATCCGAACCTTTCCACCAGTTCGATCTCCATCTCCCGGAGCTTCTCCCTCATATCCACCATAATCCGAGCTTCGGATGAGGACATCGTAGCGAACAACATCAAAGCTACAAATAGCTTGCGGGCCATAGTCGCCCCTTTAACTGAGAGTGAAGATACCGGCTAAAGTTCACATACCGTACCTGCGCATCTTGATCTTGAGGGTGTTCACGGATATTCCCAGGGACCTGGCCGCACGGGTTTTGTTGTATCCCCCTCAAGCGCCCTCCCTATATACCTCCGAGCTTGAGCATGGGCTGATCTGCCCCCGGGCTTTCCTTCTGGATATCAAC
This sequence comes from Candidatus Latescibacterota bacterium, assembly GCA_012961755.1. Classification (GTDB taxonomy): domain Bacteria; phylum Latescibacterota; class 4484-107; order B68-G9; family B68-G9; genus B68-G9. Next base: position 773 of record DTYS01000013.1, on the reverse strand, counting down.
TCCAGCATCGACATCACATCCTTAGGATCAAACTAAAAAGAAAAAAACCTGCGTTGTCAAGAGGTTCTTGGTCTTGTGTTTTATCTGACTGCTCCTCAAGTCCTTGACCATGCATTAGCGACTTTGGAAGAGCTCTTGCGCCTACCCCGCCCTCTGGAGGCCACATACGGTTCCATCGAGATCTTATCCATCGCTGGCCATCGCGCCACGATCGAGCAGGCTTGTGCCGCTACCTCATCCCAATACTGTCCGGGGCGCCTCGAGCGCTAAGGTATCTGTACTTTGTGATGGCTGTACCCAAAAAGGGTAGCGGTCTGATCGAGCGCAACGCTCCTAAGGTTTGGCCTTATTCAGTCACCGGACGTGGGAACAGGCACGGGCGCGGACGGCCTCGCGCCGGGCGGGACTGCGCTATACTTATGGGTGTGGCTGAATGGGCAGTGGTTAGTTGGCCCCGGAGGGGACAGGGATTGCGCTTTGTGAAGCTGCTCCTCTTCCCGGCGTGGGCGATCGAGAGGCGGTTGGGAGTGCTGATCTTGCCGATGGAACCCGACGGAAGGGGGTGATTGTGACCTACTGAATTGTTTAAAGGATCTTTTTGGTACTTATTGATATTCTTAGCAGATTTTAACAGATTTTGAAGGTTGTTTTTTTCCTTAGATAGTTTTTTTAAGGTTTCTTCCCTCATTTTATCACCTCATTATTTTTTATTGCAACCGTTTCGCCTAACGGATGGGACATATCCGAAGTTCCAAGCAAAGCGAGGAATTTTG
>DTYS01000012.1 GCA_012961755.1 Candidatus Latescibacterota bacterium | reverse complement strand
TATTCTTGCATGGCCTGCAGGAGGGCCGCCTGGGTCTTGGGTGGGGTACGGTTTATCTCGTCGGCCAGTACTATGTTCGCGAAGATGGGCCCTTTAACGAACCTGAAGTTCCTCTTCCCCGTAGCTTTATCCTCCTCAAGGACCTCCGTGCCGGTTATGTCCGAGGGCATAAGGTCGGGGGTGAACTGTATCCTGCTGAACTTCAGGTCCAACGCCTTGGCCAATGTGCTCACAAGGAGGGTCTTTGCCAGGCCCGGCACCCCCACCAGAAGGCAGTGTCCCCTGGCCAGAAGGGCTATGAGCACCCCTTCTACCACCTCCTTCTGCCCAACTATCACCCTCCCCACCTGGTCCATGATCTCGTCCCTCGCCTCCCTGAGGGCCTCCACTGCCTTCACATCGTCCTTTTCCATATCCCCTCTCCTATCCAGCCAGCCATCCACCGTCCACGAACAGGACCTGGCCCGTGATGTAATCCGAAGCTTCAGAAGCCAAGAAAACCACAGCACCTTTGAGGTCCTCCGGGGTCCCCCACCTTCCCATCGGGATCCTCGATGTTATCCACTCCCTCCTTACAGGGTCCTGGAAGAGTGGCTCGGTGAGGTCGGTCCTGAAGTAACCGGGACCTATAGCATTGACCTGGATGTTGTACCTGGCCCACTCCACAGCCAGAACTTTCGTAAGCTGAGCCACCCCACCCTTGCTCGCGGAATACGCAGGGATGTTCCTCACGCCTATTATGCTCGTGAGCGAGGCCACGTTTATTATCTTCCCCCTGCGCTGCCTTATCATAACCCTGCCGACCTCCCTACAGCAGAGGAAGACGCCGGTCAGGTTCACCGAGAGGACCCTCTCCCACTCGTCCAGGGGATAGTCCTCCGACGCCTCCCTGTAGTTTATCCCGGCGTTGTTCACGAGGACATCTATCCTCCCGAACCTCCCGAGGACTCCCTCCACCATCTTCTTTACATCCTCCTCCCTGCTCACGTCCGCCCTCAGGGGGAGGCACCTCCTCCCCAGGGCCCTTACCTCACCCGCGACACCTTCCAACCTTTCCAAGGACCTGGCCACGACCGCGAGGTCCGCCCCGGCCTCGGCGAGGCCCAGCGCCATCCCCCTCCCAAGCCCCCTGCTCGCACCCGTGACCAGGGCCACCTTCCCGTCGAGTCGCATCTTGTCCAATATCATCTCTTCCCCCTATGTAGCACATGGGGAGCGCTTTGTCAACCTGGCCTACCAGTACCTCCTCTCCTCCACCCATCTGTGCCAACTCCTCCCCAAGGTGACCCCCTGCTCCACCAGGGGGTCCTGGGAGCGTCCGGCCTTCTCCAACATCGTCCTTATCCAACCCTCAAGCTCGCCCTCAAGCCCCTCAGCCACCTCCCACTGATCTAAATAAAGGTTGTGCTCCTCCTCGGGGTCCGAGGGAAGGTGGTAGAGCTCCCTGGGGGGCATGTTGTGGAGGTCCTCGCCACGGGAGAGGATAAACTTGTACTCCTCGGTGCGGATGGCCCACTTGGCCTGCCAGGTGCACTCCTGGGTGAATATCGTATCATAGAGGGGCTCGTCGGACTCACCCTTCAGGAGTCTCAAGATGCTCTTCCCCTCCATCTTATCCGGAACGGGGAGGCCGGCAGCCTCTAAGATCGTAGGTGCTATGTCCACATGTTGCACGAAGTGAGGAACCCTCCGCCCTCCGGAGACGCCTCCGGCGGGCCAGCGCACTACGAGGGGGGTACGGATGTTCCCCTCGTAAAGGCCGTGGTGGTCGAAGAATATGTCATGCTCTCCTAAAAGCTCCCCATGGTCCGAGGTTATTATGACTAAGGTTTCGTCCGCCACTCCTGCCTCCTCCAGGACTTCTAAGAGCTCCCCTACAGCCCTGTCCGCGTAGAATATCTCGGCGTCGTAGAGTGCCCTTATGTAGTCCCTGTCCGTCACCTCCCTCCCGCCCTCGGAAAGCTCCCTGAACCACCCCTTCCTCCACCAATCGCCGAAGGGCTGCCTCCAGAGGGGCTTTAGGCTTCCGTTCTTGGGATCGAACGGGTCCCCCTCGTAGAACTTCCTCCTCAGCTCCTCGGGCGGAAGGTAGGGGGTGTGGGCGTCCCAGTAGTGGACGAAGAGGAAGAACTTCTCCTGGGTGTGCTCCCTGAGCCAAGGTACGGCCCTCGAGTTTATAGTTTTGGCGTCCACGCTGTGCAGGTAGGGGACCCTATGGGAAGGGTCCACGTAGAACTCGAACCCCCAGGAGAACCACCCCTTCATCCTCCATAAGTTGGAGACCGCACAGGTGGTGTAACCGTGTTGCTGCAGGATCCTGGGGAACCAGGGCGCGTCCTTAGAAAGCTCGGCGGCCCCTCCGTGGGTGACTATCCCGTGAGTTATGGAGTACTGACCCGTGAAGAGGGTAGTATAGGAGGGCTGGGTGGGTATCCCCGGGGCGTACATCCTCTCGCACAGGACACCTTCCTCCGCCAGCTCGTCTATGTTGGGGGTCGTGCGGTACCTGTACCCGTAACAGCTCAGGTGGTCCGCCCTTACTGTGTCCAAGGCCACGAGCAATACGTTCATCCCTCCTCCATAGGTGAGAGCTCCTCCCATACATCTATCATCCTGTGGTAGTTCGCTCGCATCCTATCGCTCATCCTGGGAGCTATGGGGCCCTCCGTAGTCCGGAGTCCTTCGAAGGCCGCCCGGGTCGCCGCCTCCACCTCCTCCAGGTCCCCGAACTCCAACATCCTCACCTCTATGTTCCTTCCTAAGGTCATCCTCCCACGGACGACCTCCTTCGCTTCGGCCATAGTGATGTCCCCATCCGGAGGGGGCTCCACGGGCTCGAGGTAATCTGCTCCCCGGTCCACTACGGATTCTATGGTGCCCCTAACGTTCCCATGACAACGCACATGTACAAGGGCACCCAACGGTGAGGGTCCTCCCTGTGCTCCACCTCCTTTATGCGCTGGGGAGGGG
>DTYS01000011.1 GCA_012961755.1 Candidatus Latescibacterota bacterium | reverse complement strand
TGGGGGCGTACGAGGAAGGAGGCGACTGGGACGACAGGGGAATCCAGGGGGTACACAGGTTCTTGAACAGGGTGTGGAGGCTAGTTACGGAATACCACGATCCGTCCGAACCCCTACTTAGGAAGGACCCCTTGGACCGCCGGATGCACAGGACGGTCAAGAAGGTAGGGGAGGATATAGAAAGGTTCCACTTCAACACGGCCATGAGCGCCATGATGGAGTGGGTCAACGACCTGTACCAGGAGCTCGTGGAAAGACCTAAGGCCAACTTCGAAGCCTATCTGGGCACTCTGGTGCGGGTATTGGCACCGTTCGCCCCTCATTTGGGCGAGGAGCTCTGGTACAGGCTGGGCCACACCGAAAGCGTCTTCGATGTCCCCTGGCCATCCTACGACCCCGATATGGCACGGGAAGAGGAGATAGAGATCCCCATACAGGTAGACGGTAAGGTCAGGGCACGTCTTAGGGTTTCTGCGGATGTATCTCAAGAAGAACTTGAAAAGCAAGTACTTTCGCATCCCAACGTCCAACGGTACCTCGGTGGTAGGCCTCCGAAGAGGGTCATAGTCGTCCCGGGGAGACTGGTGAGCGTCGTAATCGGGAAGTAATTAGGAATTTTTTAGGAAAAATGGGGGAATATTTAACCGTCAAGGAGGCGAGTTTAGAGCTCGGAGTATCGGAAAAGACAGTCAAGAAGTACATAAAAGACGGCATACTCCGGGCTCAGATGATCAATGGTAGATGGGCCATCGTGGCTGAAAGTTTACGGGAACTTCCCAGGAATTTATATGGAAAAATTTCAGAAAAAATTGGAAGGGAAATACCGGCTAACAAGCTCCTGGTGGACCGAAATAAGTACGAATCCCTGCTTAAGGAGGTAGCTCGGCTTCAGGCAAGGGAGGAACTACTGTGGACCTTCCGGCAGGAGCTCGAGGAGATTAAGATGAGGATAGAAGCGCTGGAGAGGGAGGTAGGAAGGATGAAGGAAAAGCGGGGCCTTTTTAGGAGGAAGAAAGCTTAGTTTACATAATATACCTTATCGGAAGTAATGAGGAGGTAAGCGTGAGGGTCCGTGTACTGGTGCTGAGGACTGCCGGGACGAACTGTGACCTAGAGACGGCTTACGCCTTCGGGAAGGCCGGAGCCGAGGCAGAACTTGTGCACATAAACGAGCTCGTCCGTAAGGAAAAGGACCTGGCCGAATATCAAGTCCTCGTCATCCCCGGAGGCTTCACTTACGGAGACGACATATCCGCAGGAAGGATATTGGCCAACGAGCTGAGGTATAAGCTCTCCGATCGACTCCTCCGTTTTGTGGAGGAAGGAAAGCTCATCATAGGCATCTGTAACGGATTTCAGGTGTTAATCAAAGCAGGCTTCCTTCCGGCCCTGAAGGGCCTCGGAAAGGCCCAGGAGGTTACGCTCGGCTGGAACGACTCCGGAAGGTTCGAGGACAGATGGGTGTACCTGAAGGTCGAACCTGGAAGCCGATGCGTGTTCACGGATGGCCTAGAAGAGCTGCTCTATATGCCTGTGGCGCACGCCGAAGGTAAGTTCATCGCTCCCCGGGAAGCGATAAAAAGTATAGAAGGAAACGCCCAGGTCGTCCTGCGCTACGTGAATCCATCTGGGGAACTTTCCGGATATCCTTGGAACCCAAACGGTTCTTTAGGAAATATCGCCGGAATCTGCGATCCGACGGGCAGGATATTTGGCCTCATGCCCCACCCCGAACGACATGTGGACGGCTTCCAGCATCCCAGATGGACCAGGGAGGGTTTAAGAGAGGAAGGCGACGGTATGGGGATATTCAGGAATGCGGTGAGGTATGTGAAGGAAAATCTGTAAGATCACATGTTCGATCCCGGGAGGGATGAAATGTCCGGAGGACGACTGGCCATCTTCGGAGGAAAGCCTGCTGTGACCGAGAAGTCCCCACCTTGGCCTTACTTCACCGACGAGGACATCGAGGCAGTCCGTCGGGGTATGCTCAAAGGTCGTGAGGATTGGACGTGGGCGTGCACGGCCGCGGGCGGGGAGCTGACCGAAAGGTTAGAGAGGGAGTTCGCCGAGTGGCTCGGACGGAAGTACGTCATCTCCACTTCGTCCGGTGGGGCCGCCCTCCACATCGCATGCATGGCTGCCGGAATCCAACTGGGCGATGAGGTCATCACCACGCCGTTCAGTTGGGGACAGACGAGCTCGTGTATACTTCAGGCGGGAGGGATACCTATCTTCGCCGACATCCACCCCGAGACGCTTACGATAGACCCTGAGAAGATCGAACCTCTTATCACCGAACGCACCAAGGCCATCGTGCTCGTGCATATCGGAGGAATCCCCGCGGACATGGACGCTATAATGGCGATAGCCGAAAGACATGACCTCATCGTCATCGAGGACTGTGCACAGGCCCAAGGCTCGCTCTACAGGGGCCGGCAGGTGGGCACCTTTGGGCACCTCGGATGCTTCTCCGTGGGCTCCGGGAAGAACATGGCAGTAAGCGAGGGCGGCTTCATCGCCACCGACGATAGGGACCTATACGAAAGGGCGCTTTTAGCAGGCATGCACCCCGGCAGGCTTCAAAAGGAGATAACCTTAAAAGCTTACAGGGAGCGCATAGATAGTCTCATCTATACCTACCGCATGAACGCGCTCTCTGCGGCGATGGCCCTGAACCAACTAAGGTACGTCCACGAGCGCAACGAATGGCGCCGCCGAAATGTTGCTAAGCTCAGGGAATTACTTAAGGGCGTGCCGGGCATCCGTCCCCTGAACCTGCCGGAGCACCTCGATCCCGCCTGGCACATGGTCCATTGGACCTTCGTGCCAGAGGACCTGCCGGGCGTGACCCGTGAGCAATATATAAAAGCCCTCCAGGCCGAGGGTGTTCCCATAAGTGGGAGTTACGTGGGCACGCCCATCCATCTGCGTTATACCTTCCTGAGGAAGGAATGGTGGCTCGGGAAGGGATATCCCTGGAGGGCGAACCCCAAAGGCGACAAAATTGTCTACCGCACGGGAGACTGTCCAGTTGCGGAACGCCGCTGTTTCGAACAGGACATCGTCTTAGGAGGTGGGGCCTGGTGGAGGGATGTCACTCCCCTTTTAGAAGGGATCGCCGAGGCCTTCCACAAGGTCACGGCCCAACCTCAGCGTCTACGGGAGGTCCCCTGAACTTATCCAGAACCTGCTCAGGGGAGGCCGTTCCCGTCGTCCCGAGCTGCTGGATGGTTACGGACGCAACGGCGTTGCCGACTACTGCAGCTTCCTCCGGACTCCCTCCGGCGCAGATGGAGAGGAGGGCCCCTGCCATGAAGCTGTCCCCAGCTCCCACTGGATCTATCTCACCCTGAACCCTGAAACCCGGAACATGGACGACCCCGTCCTCCCGGAAGACCATCGCTCCCTCTTCCCCCATCGTGATAAAGGCCGGCCTTCCCGTCCTCTCCACGAGCCTCCTCCCGGATTCCAGGACCAGGTCTTCGTTCACGTCCCCCTCGTGTCCCGGGTACACCGCCCTCGCAGCCTCGTACCTGTTGGGCTTTACTATGACCCACCTAAACTTCCCTATCCTCTCCCTCGAATCCACCAATATCGGCTTTTCAGGATGCGCTCTCCCTATCTCAGCCAACGCCTCCCTCACCCTGTCAGTTACGACCCCACAGTTCCTCTCCTGGACCTGGTCAGAGACGGCGAACCCGTCCACCTTCGGGAGGAGGGAGTATATCGCCCGAATTATGTGGTCCTCGGCCCTGGAGGGGAGTGGGGAGCGGTTCTTTATGTCCATCCTATTCATCTCCCTTTCCTTGCCGTCCTCCCTGAGCATAGGTTTCGTATATGTGGGGGTGAACCTGTCCGGGAGCACCAGTAGGTTGTCTACGTCCACCCCCATCTTCAACAGCCCCTTCCTCAGCTCGTACCCCTCCCCGTCGTCCCCTATGACCCCGAGAGCATATATCCTTCCGGCCCTCAGGGCCGCGAGGTTCGATGTCACAGTCCCGGCAGCCCCCGGAGAACATCTCCTTTCCACCACCTGGTACGCCTCCAACCCGGTCTCCAGCGACACTTCGCTCAGGGACCTGTCTATTACCAAGTACTTGTCCAAGAAAAAATCCCCCAGGACTGCTATCCTCATGCGGGGAAAGGTGCTGAGCAGTTCCTCCATCCGGCCGAGGTCCATATCCATCTCCTACAGAAGCCGCAATATCTCCCTGTAGAGGGCCGGAAGCGTGGCCCTGTGGTCCCCCCTCACGTAGAAGCTCTCCCCGCCGTCGGCCACAGTGCGCACGAGCACGGTCTTATAGGGCCTGAAGTAGTACCTCCAATCGTCCTTGGGCGCCTCCCTCCTCCAATCGTCGCCCAAGGGAACCAGGTCGAAGACCGCCGTAGTGAAGTGAGCTATCCTCCTCCCCTCCCGGTGGGCCAAGTTTCTGGCCATAGCTAAGGCCTTGAGGTAGACCTCAGGCCCCGTCACCGCCGAGCCGTAGTCGAGGAAGGCTCCCCCTTCGAGCTTGGATATGGTGGCGGCGAATATCAAAAAGTCCGTATAAGATGCCGCCCCCACCGCAGCCCCATCGCAGTTGGGGTGTTCGTGCACTATGTCCCCCCCTATCGTGACATGTATCGTCACGGGTATCCCCAGCCTCCACCCCGCCGCCGATATGCTCAGTTCCCTGTAAGGTGCCCTCCCCTCCTCTATCGCCCTCCCCAGGGCCTCCCCGAACCCTATCCCCTCCTTCGCGGCCGTCCTGGCCACATCGTTCAACTCCCCAGTCTCCCTCCATAGCCCGAACTGTCCCTCACTTATGTACTTGGCCACGCTCTCGGTCGTGGCCCCTATCCTTGCGAGCTCGTAGTCGTGCACGGCCACAGCCCCGTTCCCCGCGACGTGCGTAAATATTCCCCTCTCCATGAGGTCCACCACGAACCTCGAAAGTCCGGCCTTTATCACGTGCGCCCCCATCATGAGCACGACCTGTCCTCCCCTCCTCCTGGCCTCGACTATCCTCCGAGCTATCTCGCATATGCTCTCGTCCAGGAAGGGTGGAGTCTCGGCGTCCAAGGGAAGTACCTCGGAGACCTGGAAAGTGTGTTCCCTCTCCGAGAGGGGCTTCAGATGCAACTTGCTCCTGTCGAAGAGTTCGTAGGACATAGCAGGTATCCCACCAACCTTTCGTGTTCCCTGAAGTCAGGAACTATTATGTCCGCCCCGGCCTCTATGAGCCTCCTCCTCTTCCACTCGTCCACTCCTCCCCTCCTGACCTCATCCGAGGCCACACCTACAGCTATCCCCCCTACCCTCTTCGCCTCCTCTATCTCTACGAACCCGTCCCCGAAGGCCACGAACTGGCTCCCCCTGAGGTCGTTCTCCGATATTATCCGGCGTATGAGCTCCCCCTTGGAGAACTCCCACCACCTGTCCAAAGCCCCGTATATCTTCCCTTCGAAGAACTTGTCGATCCCTATAAGTCTCGTCTCTTCTAGAACATATGGAAGATCGGTGCCGCTGGCCAAGTACATTACCACCCCCCTCTCCCTTAGGGCCTCAAGCATCTCCAAGGCCCCCGGAACCCTCATCTTTTCGGGATCTATCTTCCCGTTCCTGAGCCCCTCGAGCCTGTGGTTTATCTTCTCGAGCAACCTTTCGTGATATATCCTCTTATATTCCAAAGGGTCCAGGGGTTCCCCTCCCCTCTTCTTCACCTCCTCGGCCAGACGTATCATCTGGTATATGGTCTGCTTCCCAGTGAGCCTTTCGACGAAATCTCTTACGACTTCCCTTACCTCCTCCTCGGATTCGGCCCCAGGGGTCTCCATGAGCACCTCGACCATCATGGGAACCATGACCCCCTGCCATCCCTCCCTCACGAGCGATATTGTACCGTCGAAGTCGAAAAGGGCGCACTTTACTTCGCCTCGGCCTACCTCCCTGACGATCTCCACAGCCTCCTCCAGACCCTCCTGGGGACCTCCAGATCTATAAGGGGGAGTTCACTCGCCTTCTCAGTCGCCAGTTCTTCGAAGGAAGCGGGGACGAGCTTGAAGGCCACCTGAGTCCTCCTCATCCTAGACGCGGCCTCAAATATGCGGGAATAGGGTACGGAGGACGTCGTCACTACTATCTCATCCACCCTGTAACTCTTCACAAGCTCGGGGAGGTCGTCCACGGTGCCCACAACCCTCATGCCACCTATCACTTCCTCCTTCACCGTCCTCCCATCGCTGACGAGCCCCACGACATCGTACCCTAGCTCAGGATGCTCACCGACCGTCCTCAGGAAGGCCATGCCCTCGTGCCCGAGCCCCACGACCAGAGCCCTCCTCCTACCGAGCCTCAAGCCCTTCCTCCCGAGCCATCCGAGGAGGACCCTCCACCCGGGGAGGAGGAGCATATTGTACATCAGCGCGTAGAGGGCGACAAGCCTCGAGAAGGCATATTCCTTCCAGAAGAAGGGGGCAGATGTGACCGCGAGAAAGCCTAAGAACGTTCCTAAGAAGGCCCTGAGAAGGGAGTACCTCCTCGGGCCGTACGCTCCCGCTATCCATATCGCTCCGACCCATGCGGCCCCACAGGCCACATAGACTATTATGTAGGCCCTTATGTCCCTGTATGGGGGTAAGGGATAGAAGTACCCGAACCTCGTCAGGATCCCCAAGGTTAGGCCCGTCAGGCTTAGGAAGAAGTCAGTCGCTGGGAACGCCATCTTGTAAAGCCCCTTACCTATCAAAGAGGCAGCACCCCTCATAACTATCCCGGTCGTCAGGACCCATCGAGGGACGAGGTGGCGGCCCAGGTGTTTGCGCACGAACAGGTACATTGCCCTGTAGAATTCCAGCTGATTTCTGACCTTCGGGACGGTCCTCGTGCTCTCGCCCTTGAAGTGCACTATCTCGGTGTACGGCACGTAGTAGACCTTCCACCCTGCCTGCTGTATCCTGTAGCACCAATCTATGTCCTCCCCGTACATGAAGAACTCGGGGTCCAGGGTGCCTACCTTCTCCACGACCTCCTTCCTCACCATAATGAAGGACCCGGAGACCGCATCCACCTCCGCGACCTCGTCGGGGTCCAGGTACGTCATGTTATACCTCCCGAACCTCCTGCTCTTCGGAAAGAGGGAGCTCAGGCCTATTATCTTGTAGAAGGCAACCGCAGGCGTGGGAAATCCCCTCCTACAGGCAAGCTGCAGGGAGCCGTCCGGGTTGAGGACCCTGCATCCTGCGGCCCCTACCTCGGGATGCTCGTCCATGAAGTTTATCATAACCTTGAAGGTGTCATTCCTCACCACAGTGTCCGGATTGAGCAGGAGTATGTACCTTCCCTTAGCTCTCGCTATCGCCTGGTTGTTGGCCCTTGCGAACCCCAAGTTTTCCCTGTTGGCTATGAGCTTCACCTGCGGGAACTGTTCCCTCACCATACGGACGCTTCCGTCCGAGGAGGCGTTGTCCACCACCCACACCTCCCCTTCGAGCCCCTCTAAGGCAGAAAATACCGAACGTAAGGCCTGTTCTAAGAACCTCCGAACGTTGTAGCTGACTATGACTACCGAGATGTCCAACCGGGCCTCCTGAAGCACCTTTCAAACCTCAGCTTCCAGACGAGCCAGACCGCCTCCCAGGCTATTCCGAACCTCATCTTCGACTCCCCCCACCTCCTCTCCCAAAATACTATCGGCACCTCGCAGACCTTGAAGCCCTTAAGCCATGCCCTGAACGTGGTCTCTATCTGGAAGGCGTAACCCGATGCGCTTATCCTGTCCAAGTCGAGACTCTCTAAGACTTTCCTTCTAAATACCTTAAATCCACCGGTAGCATCCCTTACGGGCATCCCGGTGACCTTCCTCGAGTACCAGTTCGCGAGGTAGCTCAGAAGTAACCTCTTCATGGGCCAATGTACAACGTTGACTCCGTTTATGTACCTTGAGCCCAGGACCAGGTCGTACCCCTCCTCAAGCTTCTTCAAAAGTTTCGGCACGTACTCTGGGTCGTGGGAGAAATCCGCGTCCATCTGGATTATAATATCGTATCCATTTTCTAGAGCGTACCTGAACCCTGCCACGTAG
>DTYS01000010.1 GCA_012961755.1 Candidatus Latescibacterota bacterium | reverse complement strand
GAAGCTCCTCCCTCCAGCGGGGCCTCTGAGGACTCCTTCTATACGGTCCTTCCGAACTTAACCACCCTGTAGATCCCCTCCCCCTCCTTCAGGATGTAGAGCCTGTCGGCCCTCAGGTCCCTGAACTCCTCTACGAGCCCGCTCGGCCACCTTATCCTGACAAGCTCGGCCTTTTCGGCCTTTCCAAGGCCGAAGTGTACCCTTATGTCGTTCCCGCAGAGGAAGCTGGAACCCATGTACACCTCCCGCATCTGGGTGAGGCCTCCGGCAGTCACCCATATGCGTGCACCTATCCCGTCCCTGTTGCTCCTCGTCCCCACCGTGCGGAACTTTATCCAGTGGTTCCTGTTGCCCCCTTCGTTGCGGAGGAGCGTGGGACGGTCCCCCATATTTAAGACCAGCACATCTATGTCGCCGTCGTTGTCGTAGTCCCCGAAGATCGCCCCCCTGCTCACCTTCTTTATCTGCATCCCCGGTCCGGCCACGTCGGTCACCTCGGTGAACGTGCCGTCGTGGTCGTTGTGGTAGAGTTGGTTGCGCTCCTCGTAGGTCATCCCGAAGTTGTACTGGTCCACCTGGGGGTAGACGTGCCCCGTGGCCACGAAGAGGTCCTTCCAACCGTCGTTGTCGTAGTCAAAAAATTCCGTCCCCCAGGAGACGAAGGGGAGGCTAGGGGCCCCGAGGCCGGACTGGAACGTGACGTCGGTGAAGAAACCGTTGCCGTCGTTCCTGTAGAGGGTGTTGTTGTCGTCCGAGAAGTTGGTGACGAAGAGGTCCAGGTCCCCATCGTTGTCGTAGTCCCCGAAGACGGCGCCCATGCCCGCCTGCTCCCTCCCGTCCTCGCTGTACGCCACCCCCGCCTCGAGCCCTACCTCAGTGAAGGTGCCATCCCCGTTGTTTCGGTACAGGTAGTTGGGCACGGAGTCGTTCGCTACATATATGTCCAGGTCCCCATCGTCGTCGTAGTCCGCGAAGAGGACCGTGAAGCCGTATCCCTTCAATCTATCCACGACCCCCGCCTTCCGGGTGACGTCGGTGAAGGTTCCGTCCCCGTCGTTGTGGTATAGGACGTCCTCCTCTCCCGGAAGCCCTCTCGGCCCTGCGAACACTTCTATTCCCCTCCATACGTTTATCTTGCGGTACATCTCCAAGTTGTTCATATCGAAACGTACGTAGTTCGCTACATATAGGTCCAAGTATCCGTCGCCGTCGTAATCTCCCCAAGCTGTCCCCGTGCTCCACCTCGGGTCACCGACCCCCGCCTTCCGGGTGACGTCGGTGAAGGTTCCGTCCCCGTCGTTGTGATAAAGCCTGTTGGGCCCGAAGTTCGCGACGTATATATCGGTGTACCCGTCGTTGTCGTAATCCACAGCGGTGCATCCCATACCCCAACCGGTATCGCCGACACCGGCTTCTTCCGTAACGTCGGTGAAGGTTCCGTCACCGTTGTTGCGGTAGAGGATGTTGCGAGGTTCCTTGCCCTCAGGAGATCCCTCCAAGGTCGAGCCGTTGACTATGTATATGTCCATCCACCCGTCGTTGTTGTAGTCCAGAAAGGCCGCGGCTCCTCCTCCCTTAGCCTCAATTATGTACCTCTTCCTTTCCCGTCCGCTCGTGGTTTTGATGGTTATGCCTGACTCCCGGGTGACGTCCACGAACCGCACCTGAAAGGCCTTGCCCGAGGCCGTCCGGTCGCCCCCTCCCCCACCGCAGGACAGGAGGAGGGCTCCAACGATCGAGGTCCACATAGAAAGCTTCATCTCCTTCTCACCTCCCTGAGGCTGTCCAGCCTGCCGAGGGCCCTCCTGTATCCCTCCATGTCACCGAGGGCACGGCAGGCGACGGCCAGATATGCGGAGATCTCAGCTCTGTCGGGCATAAGCCTCCCGGCCTCTTCGAGGTGTTTTACGGCCTTCTCGTAGTCCCGGACCGAGAGGTACGCCAACCCCAGGTCCCTGTGAGCGGCGCCGTAATCCGGCCTGAGCCTGATGGCTTCCTCAAATTCGGGTATGGCCTGTTTGGGCTTCCTCCATTTCGCGTAGGCCAGCCCGAGGTTATAGTGAAACTCGGGCTCATCCGAGGCCCCGACCACCGCCTTCCTGAGTACCGTCACCGCTTCTTCGTACCTTCCCCACTTCATGTATATCCCGCCCAGGTAGAGCTGGGCATAAGGGTCCCCCGGGTTCAGGTTGAGGGCCTTATCGAAGCACTCCTTGGCCCTCGCGTACCGTCCCTGTCCGAAGAAGGCCCTCCCGAGGCCGACCCATGCGGCGGGGGAGTGGGGATCTATGACCAGGGCCCTGTTGAACTCCTTCAGGGCCTCATCGTACCTTCCCCTGCTGAGGTAAAGGGCCCCGAGCTTACAGTGGGCCTCGGGCCTGTCGGGATAATGTTGGACGGTTATCAGGGCGTCCTCTATCCCCAGACTCCTTCCGGACGAGAGCTTTCTGAACCTCCCTATCTCCCTTTCCCCTTCATCCTTCCTCCCCATCATCAGCAGCAGCCTCCCCAGCCCCAGGAGGGCTTCCGGAAGCTCGGGGTCGAGCTTCAGTGCCCTCCTGTACGCCCCCTCGGAGTCCTTAAACTTTCCCTCCTTGGCTAGGACTATGCCCAAGTGCACCAGGATCTCGGTATCGTCCGGAAGGAGTTCGGAAGCTTTCTTCAACTCCCTTTCCGCCTCGTCCAGCTTTCCCATCTTCTCGTACAACATCCCCAGATACTTCCGGGCCTTGCCGAGCTCGGGGTCAAGCTTAAGTGCCCTCCTGTACGCCCCTTCAGCTTCGGCGAACTCTCCGAGCTGGTCGTAGGCGAAGGCGAGGTTGTACCAATAGAGGGGATTTTCGGGGTCGAGCTCTGTGGCCTTCCTGTAAGCTTCTATCGCCTGCTCCATCTTGTCCCTTCTCATGCGCAGCGCCTTGAAGAGGGCGAAGGCTTCACGTGCGTAGGCCGTGGCCAGGTCGTTGTAGAGCGAGGCGTCTGCCCCTCCGAGCTCGAGGGCCTTGAGGAGGTGTTCCTCCGCCTTGGGGTACAGGCCTACGAGTACGAACAACCTCCCTAAGGCCCTGTGCACCCTCGCATCCTCTGGTGAGAGGGAGAGGGCCCTCTCCAGTACCTCCTTGGCCTCAAGATATTCCCCCTCCCTGTCCATCAACGCCCCCCCCAGAGCGACCAGGGCCGCCACGTCCTCTGGGTTCCGCTCTACAGCGTCCCTCAGTTCGACTATGCTTACCTTGGGTCCTTCCTTCCCCCCTTCCTTACCGCAGGAAAGGACCAGAACTGCCACTAACGCTATCAAGGTCTTTCCCATGGACGACCATCTCCTCCCTTAGGGCCTCCTTGAGTTCCATCGTGTACCTATCTCTCACCGCCCGGAACCCCATCATGTAACGCTTGGGGAGGGAGAGTGCCCTGGATGCTTCGAGGTTCAGGGGGTTCAGGAACCTTCCGTCCTTCCTGACCCTGTAATCCAGGTGGGGACCTGTAGCAAGGCCGGTGGCCCCGACATAACCTATCACCTGCCCCTGCCGGACCTTCCTTCCCCTCCTTATCCCCTGGGCAAACCCGGAGAGGTGGAGGTAGTAGGTCCTGTACCCGTTCCCGTGCCTGAGTATAACCATGTTGCCGTTCGGGCCCCTGTACCCCCTGAAGAGCACGACCCCGTCCGCCGTGGCGTACACGGGGGTCCCGGGAGGAGCCGCGTAGTCCACCCCCCAGTGCGGTATATATCTCCTGAGGATGGGATGGAGGCGTCTCCTGCTGAACCTGGAACTTATGCGCCTGTACTTGAGGGGAGACCTGAGGAACATCTTCCTTAGGGACCTTCCCTCGAGGTCGTAGTAGTCCTCGCGGCCACGCGGGTCCTTGTAGTACACCGCCCAGAACTCCCCGACCTTCCCTATGTATGTGGCGGCCAAGATCTTCCCCTCCCTCACGGTCCTTCCGTCCCTCCTGTACTCCTCCCAGACGAGGGCGAACCTGTCCCCGGACCTGGTTTCGGTATGGAAGTCTATGTCCCATCGAAATATATCTACAAACTTCCATACGAGCCTAGGAGTGCCGCCCGCGGCGAGCACGGCATCGTAAAGGGAGGAGCCTATAGCTCCGGCCAGGATACGCTCCACCCGTTCCGAGGGAAGCTTCCTCCTGTGGACCTCGAGCTTGTCACCTATCCTCTCGGCCACGAGCTCCGTCTCGAGGTCCGGCATGTACCGGAACCAAACTATTGCTCCGGTGGAATCGCAGGAGAAGGCGTAGGTTCCTCCGGGCATCACCTTCCGCAGGTTCACCAGCCTCTTCAAACTTCTGGAGAGCTCTAAGATATATTTAGGTGCTACGCCCTTCTTCCTAAGGGCCGTGTACAACGATTCGCCCATCCTGAGGGTGTCCACATATGTGGAGGGGCCATCCGATGACCCCGAGGACGAGCTTCCACCGCTGCGGCATGCCAGAAGCAAGGCCAGGATAAGCCACGCCGAGGCCCCTCTCATCTTCCCTCCTACGGCCTGGAAGGAAAATATAACCCTTTATAGAAGGCGTTGTCAAGGGATTTACGAAAATTCGCTTGACTTCAGTCCCATGCGGGTGTATATTTCTTCGCAAGATGCTCCGTCCGTACGATAGGGTCCTTAAGGGCTTCCGGGGAGATGTCATGAAGGGGGAACCCCTGTGTAGGTACACCTCGTACCGTATAGGCGGGCCTGCGGACCTTTACCTCGTTCCGGTGGACGAGGAGGACCTGAAGGGACTGCTCAGAAGGGCTTCGGAGGCTGGGGTGCGGACCTTCATCTTAGGGAACGGCTCTAAGCTCCTCGTCCACGACGAGGGCGTCAGGGGGGTCGTAGTGGACGTAAGGAAGGTTTCGGATCGCATCGTCGTGGAGGACGATGAGATCTCCGTGGGGGCCGGGACGGAGCTGGACCTTCTGGCCGCATGGACGGTCGAGGAGGGATTGGAGGGGTTCGCGGAGCTCTCCGGGATACCGGGGACGGTGGGAGGGGCGATAGCGATGAACGCGGGGGCCTTCGGGAGGACCATATCCGAGCTCCTCACCGAGGTCAGGGCCTTAACCCCGGATGGAAGGGAGGTCGTGCTCTCTAAGGATGGGGTGGGATTCGGGTATAGGAAGGGACTCGAGGGGTTCGTGGTGCTCTCGGCGAAGTTTCGTCCGGAAAGGAGGGCCAGGGAACTTCTTTGGGAGAGGAGGAGGGAGGTACTGAAGCTCCGCTCCGAGAAGCAACCTTTGGAACATCCCTCGGCAGGAAGCGTGTTTAAAAGGCCGTCGGGGGATTACGCCGGGAGGCTCATAGAAGAGGCCGGATGTAAGGGTATGAGGGTGGGGGACGCTATGGTCTCACCGAAACACGCTAACTTCGTAGTGAACTTGGGGGGAGCGAGGGCTTCCGACGTCCGGGCTTTGATATGCGAGGTGAGGAGGAGGGTCGAGGAAAAGTTCGGTGTGGACCTCGAACTTGAGGTGAGGCTATGGGGATTTCGGGGGTGATCTACAAGGGGCTCTCAGGGGTAACGGGGCCCCTCATAGTCGTAGAGGACGTGAAGGATGTGGGTTACGGCGAGCTTGCTGAGGTCGTAGGTCCCGATGGAAGGACGAGGAGGGGGATGGTTCTGGAGGTCGGGGAGAGGTTCGCCGTCGTGCAGGTCTTCCAGGGAACTTCCGGCCTTTCAGCCTCGGAGACGAGGGTGAGGTTCCTGGGGAGGCCGCTTCAGGTGAGGGTCTCCGAGGAGATGTTGGGCAGGACCTTCAACGGGGTCGGTGAACCTATGGACGATGGGCCGCAGCTGCTTTCGGGGGAGGTGAGGGACGTACACGGCTCGGCCATAAACCCGGCCTCAAGGGATTACCCTTACGACTGGGTGCAGACGGGGATCTCGGCCATAGACGGCCTGAACACCTTGGTGAGGGGACAGAAGCTTCCCCTGTTCTCAGGAGGTGGGCTTCCCCACAACCGTCTGGCAGCTCAGATAGTCCGCCAGGCGAGGATCTCCGAAGAGGGCGGGGACTTCGCGGTAGTGTTCGTCGGGATAGGCGTGAAACACGACGATGCGAGGTTCTTCGTGGAGAGCTTCGAGAGGGGAGGGGTGGCGGCCCAGGTTGCCGCCTTCCTGAACCTGGCGGACGACCCTCCCGAGGAGAGGATAGTGACCCCGAGGATAGCCCTCACCCTCGCCGAGTACTTAGCGTTCGAAAGGGACTTCCACGTTTTGGTGGTCATGCTGGACATGACCAACTACTGCGAAGCCCTGAGGGAAAGGGCAAGTTCCAGGGGTGAGGTGCCTTCGAGG
>DTYS01000009.1 GCA_012961755.1 Candidatus Latescibacterota bacterium | reverse complement strand
TGGAGAGGTTCTCGTTGGAATGGGCCGAGAGGAGGGACGAGGTCCTCAAGCTTTACCATGCCCTGGCGGACAGACAGAGGAGGATCTTCCCCATCATAGCCCGCTCTCCCGCCCTGGCGGTCAACTACGGGGGGAACGAGACCCCTGAGGTCATGGGGCCCCCGAGGTTCAGGGAATATGTGATACCGCTATACAACGAGGCCGCCGAGGTCCTTCACAGGCACGGGAAGCTCTTAGGAGCACATCTGGACGGGAACAACAGGGCGTGGGCCCAGGACATAGCTAAATCGGGGCTGGACTACATAGAGGCCTTCACGCCGGCACCGGACACG
Organism: Candidatus Latescibacterota bacterium; assembly: GCA_012961755.1. Taxonomy (GTDB): domain Bacteria; phylum Latescibacterota; class 4484-107; order B68-G9; family B68-G9; genus B68-G9. The sequence continues at coordinate 12,783 of DTYS01000009.1, read as the reverse complement.
GACATGAGCCTTCGCGAGGCGCTGGATGCCTGGCCGGACAAGGTGCTCTGGATAAACTTCCCTTCCTCGGTCCATCTCTCCCCCGTGGATGAGGTCGAGAGGACGGCGGCGGAGCTCATAGGGACGGCCCCTAAGGACAGGTTCATAATGGGGATAACCGAGGACATACCCGAGGACAGGTGGCAGGAGAACCTCCTGGCCATATCGAGGGCCATAAACCAAGGAGGGTAGAGATGGAGAAGGTGAGGATAGGAGTGATAGGTACGGGAGGTATGGGGACGGGGCACTGCGACACGATGCAGGATGTGGAGGAAGTCCAGCTCACCGCGGTGTGCGACGTGGATGAGGACGCGTACAAGCCCCTCGTGGAGAAGTACGGGGTCAAGGGGTTCAAGGACTACAGGGAACTTATAGACAGCGGGCTCGTGGACGCCGTAATAGTTGCAACCCCCCACTACGACCATCCTCCCATCTCCATATACGCGATGAAGAGGGGACTCCACGTCCTCTCCGAGAAGCCGATAGCCGTGACCGTAAAGGCCGCGGACGAGATGGCCGGGACGGCCGAGGAGACCGGGGTGAAGTTCGCTGTCATGTATCAAAGCAGGAGCCTTCCGGTCTACCAGGCGGCCAGGAGGCTCGTGGAGGAGGGGAGGCTCGGGGAGATATACAGGACGTGCTTCGTGGACCCGCACTTCCGCACCCAGGCCTACTACAACTCCGCAGGCTGGAGGGCCACATGGAGGGGTGAGGGGGGTGGGGTGATAATAAACCAGGCCCCACACGGCATAGACCTGTTTATGTGGCTCGGGGGCCTTCCGAGCAGGGTCACAGCCTGGACCAGGACGAGGCTGCACGACATAGAGGTCGAGGACGAGGTGCATGCGATCCTGGACTACCCGAACGGCGCAAGGGGCTATTATTACACAAGTACTATAGAACATCCGGGTGGAAGCTACATGGAGCTCTGCGGAGACAGGGGTAAGCTCGTGATAAGGGACGGGAAGCTTCATTTCTGGGAGCTCGAGGTTCCGGTATCGGAGTTCGCCAGGACCTCGGAGGAGATGTGGGCGAGCCCGATGGCCGCCCCGGTGGAAGTCCACTTAGAGGATAGGGAGACGGGGCACAAGGCGATAATAAGGAACTTCGCCCGCTCCATCCTTTACGACGAGCCCCTCATATCCCCCGGCGTCGAGGGGGTCTGGTCTGTGGAATTCCTGAACGCTGTCATCCTCTCGGGGGCTAAGGGAAAGCCCGTGGAGGTCCCCTTAGACAGGGAGGAGTACGAGAGGTTCCTGGGGGAGAAGAGGAGGACGTCCAGGGAGAAGAGGGTGGAGAGGACCTTAAGGATAACCGACCCGAGGCACGTAGGGCGCTGAGATATGGCGGAGCTCCATATAAGGCTTAAGGAGGCGAGGGAGGCCAAGGGGATATCGCTGGAAGAGATATCCGGAAACACGAGGATAAAGCCGGAGTACCTGCGGGCCATGGAAGATGGGAACTTCTCCTTCCTCCCTCGCCCCTACGTGAGGATGTTCTTGAAGGTGTACGCGGAGGAGGTGGGGCTGGACCCGGACGAGGTCCTGGCCGAGTTCGACGGGACCTTCCCGGCCGAACCCGCGGAGGCCCTGTCCGAAGGAAGGCCATTCCAGTGGCGCTACGGCGCGGCCGTGGGGCTCGTGGTGGCCTTAGGGCTTGCGTTGTTCTTGGGGAGGAAGACCGGACCTCGAACCTCCTCGGTCCCCCACGACACCACAGCGGTAAGGGGGACATCTCCGGAGGTGCTCGTCCTCCTGGGAAGGGCGAGGGAGAGGACGTGGCTTGCGGTGGCGTCCGACGGGAAGCTCTTTTACGTCGGGTTCGTGCCCATGGATAGGGAGGTGCAGTGGGAGGCGAGGGAGAGGATAGAGGTACTGCTGGGCAAACCGCACGGGGTCGAGTTCGTCTTGAACGGAAGGCCTGTGGACGACTCCGGGTGGACCAGGGAACCGGTGAGGTTGTTCTTCTCCGGGGGAGGCGTCGAGGTCGTGGAAGGCCCGTTCCCTTGGGAGGAAGAACTGCCGAGGTAGGGACGGACCGTCATGTACGCACAGGTAGCCCTTCCTATTCCTTTGGATAGGACCTTTACGTACGAAGTTCCGCACGGATGGAACGTCGTTCCGGGACATAGGGTCCTGGTGAGGTTCAGGGGGAAGGTCAGGACGGGCTTCATCGTCGAGGTTTCGGATTCTCCGCCGAGCGTGGACGTGTCACCTATCCTGGACGTCATGGACCCGGAGCCCGTCCTGCCGGAGGACGTCCTCCACCTGACCAGGTGGGTGGCCGAGTACTACCTCTGCTCCTGGGGAGATGCCATAAAGGCGGCCGTCCCGTCGGGGCTGTTCAGGGAGAGCCGTAGGGAGGTAAGGTCCAAGGTCCTGGACCCCGAGGCCTCGGCGAGGAAGCTGGAGGGGCCGAGGCTCGGGACCGTGAGGGTGCGGACCGTGAGGCTCAGGGTGCCTAAGGAGGAGCTGGACCTGAGGCTCGCGGAGCTTGAGGCGAGGGCCCCGAGGCAAGCCGAGTGCCTTAGGGTCCTCTGGGAGAGGGGTGGGGAGGTCAGGCTCTCGGAGCTCGAGGGTAGATGGAGGATAGGCAGGGATTCGGTGAGAAGGTTACAGGCCAAAGGTCTGGTGGACTTGGTGGAGGAGGAGGTAGTCCGGGACCCGTTCGCGGAGGTCAGGGGCGATCCTCCGGACGGGAGCCCCCTCACATCCCACCAGGAGGAGGCCCTGAGGGTAGTCCAGGAGGCCCTCGAGGGTGGGTTCTACCGCACGGTGCTTCTCTGGGGAGTCACCGGGAGCGGGAAGACGAGGGTTTACTTGGAGGCGATGGACAGGGCCCTGAGCCTCGGGAAGGGAGCAATAGTCCTTGTGCCGGAGATATCCTTGACGCCGCAGACCGTGAGGAGGTTCAAGGGATGGTTCGGCGAGCAGGTGGCGGTGCTACACAGCGGGCTCTCCGAGGGTGAGAGGTACGACGCATGGAGGATGGTCAGGGAGGGGACGAGGAGGATAGTGATAGGTGCGAGGTCCGCGGTCTTCGCACCCGTGCCGGACCTGGGCCTTATAGTCGTGGACGAGGAGCACGAGACTACGTACAAACAGTACGATACCTCCCCGAGATACAACGCTAAGGACGTGGCGGTAGTGAGGATGAAGATGTCTAAGGGGGTGGCGATCTTGGGCTCGGCCACCCCTTCTTTGGAATCCTACTACAACGCCCTGAAGGGGAAGTTCGTGCTCGTCAGGCTCCCCGAGAGGATAAGAGGGAGGCCGCTTCCCGAGGTCGAGGTAGTGGACATGAGGGTAGGTGCGAAGGAGAGGTGGCCCTTCTCGGACCTGCTCCTGGAGAAGGTGAGGGAGAGGTTGGAGCGGAGGGAGAAGGTCATACTACTGCAGAACCGCAGGGGATACGCTGCCTTCGTCCAGTGCCCGAACTGTGGACACGTCTTCAGGTGTCCGCGCTGCCGTGTGAGCCTCACTTATCACGCGGCCGGAAGGAACTTAGTCTGTCACTACTGCGGCTTCAGGAGGAAAGCTCCTTCCTCCTGCCCCAACTGTGGAGGGTTACACCTCAGGCCGAGGGGACTGGGTACGGAGAGGGTGGAGGAGGCTTTGGAGAGGTCGTTCCCCGAGGCCGAGGTGGTGAGGATGGACCTGGACACCACGGGGAGGAAGGGGGCGCACTGGAGGTTGCTGGACAGGTTCTGGAGCGAGGGGGACGTGCTCCTGGGCACACAGATGGTGGCGAAGGGCCTGGACTATCCCGAGGTAACGTTCGTGGGGGTGGTCTCTGCGGACGTCTGTCTCTCGCTTCCTGACTTCAGGGCCGGGGAGAGGACCTTCCAGCTCCTGACGCAGGTGGCCGGGAGGACCGGAAGGGGGGACCTCCCCGGGGAGGTGGTGATACAGACATGCTCCCCGGAGGAGAGGGCCATAAGGTTCGCAGTAAACCATGACTTCGAGGGGTACGCTGAGGAGGAGCTGAGGGAGAGGAAGGCCTTGGGCTATCCACCCTTTAAGAGGTTGCTTTTGGTTAAGTTCAGGGGGAAGGACGAGGCCGAGGTCCGGAAGGTGGCGGAGATGTACGGGGAGGCTTTGAAGGGGGATGGGATAGAAGTCCTCGGGCCTGTGGAGGCTCCCTTAGGGAGGCTGAGGGGGTACTTCAGGTGGCAGGTCCTCCTCAAGGGGGACCACGTATCCCTGCACAGGGCGTGGGCCAAGGCTGACGGGAGGCTCAGGCCTGAGGCCAGGAGGAGGGAGGTCACGGTAGTTCCGGATATGGACCCTGTGGGGATGCTATGAAGATAAAGAGGATAGTGGTAGGGGCGCTGGAGACCAACTGTTACATAATATCCTGCGAGGGGACTGGGGAGGCCGTGGTCGTGGACCCCGGGGCGGAACCGGGCAGGATCCTGAGGGCGACCGAAGGGCTCAAGGTCGTGGCCGTAGTGGACACCCACGGACATTACGACCATGTAGGTGCGAACGACCAGGTCAAGGAAGCTACCGGGGCGGAAGTGTGGATACATCCTTCGGACGGGAACATGCTCACGGACGGGAACCTCAACGGTTCGGCCATGTTCTTAGGGACCCCCGTGGCGGTCCCCCCGGCCGACAGGTTCCTGAGGGAGGGGGAGATCAGGTTCGGACGCCTGAGCATGGAGGCCATCCACACCCCAGGCCACACCCCGGGTTCGGCCTCCCTCTTCGTGGACGGACACCTCTTCTGCGGGGACGTGCTCTTCAGGGGGAGCGTGGGGAGGTGGGACCTCCCCGGAGGTTCCTTAGGGGAGCTGATGCGCTCCATAATCGATAAGCTCCTCCCCTTGGGGGACGATGTGGTGGTCCATCCCGGACATGGCCCTGAAACCACGATAGGCTGGGAGAGGAGGTACAACCCGTTCCTCACGGACGGGACCTCTGTCGTCTGACCGGAGGTCGGATGTTCGAGGGACATATTCTCGTGGTGGGAGCAGGCGGGATAGGTAGGAAACACATCCCTGCCTTCCTGAAGGCCGGCTGGAAGGTATCGGCGTGCGACGTGGACCCCGAAAGGCTCGGCCGCGCCCGCGATGCCTTCGCCTTAGAGGGGACCTTCGGGGACTTCTGGAACGTGGACCTCAGGGATTTCGACGCCGTGTTCATATCCACCCCGGCGCCCTGGCACGTACCCATGGCCACGAGGTGCGCGGAGGAAGGGATCCCCTTTTTGGTCGAGAAGCCCCTCTCGGTGAGCTTAGGAGGTGTCGAGAGGCTCCTGGAACTCGTGGAAGGGAATGTCGTCCCCTGTGCGGTGGGATTCACCCGGAGGAGCGTACCCTCCTTCAGGAGGTTCGGGGAGCTTCTTAAGGGAGGGGTGGTGGGTGAGGTTAAGCTTGGGCTCTTCAACATAAGCCAGGACTATCCGAAGTATCGTCCGGATTACAGCCGCACATATTTCGCGAGGGAGGACATGGGAGGAGGATGCATACTGGATGTGGTCTCACATATAGTCGACCTCGCCCAGTGGTACTTGGGGAAGCCCGAGGAAGGGGGCGCGCTCTACGGGAAGCTCTCCTTCGGCCCGGAGGTGGAGACCGAGGACACTGCTATAGTCCTTGGGAAGTTCGGAGGAAAGTTCGTCTCCATAGTCTCGAACCTCTTTCAGAAGCCGTACAGGGTGGATGTAGAGATGGTGGGGGAGGAGGGGAACATCCGGTACCTCGCCGAGGACAGGGGCATAAGTCGGATACTCGTGGCCAGGGACGATTCCGGAACGTGGGAGGAGGTCGAAAGGTTCCAAGGAGAACTTCGGGACTTCTACCTCCGCCAGGCAGAAGAGTTCGGGAGGCTCCTGGAAGGTAAGCCCACGCCTCTGACGACCCTGAGGGAAGCGGCGGACAACCTAATGTTCTGTTTGAGCCTGAAGGAGAGGGGATGGACCTAAGGCGGGAACTCGGGCGGACGGAGCCGGACTACGTAGTCTACGTTCCCAGGAGCACGGACGGCTCCACGCACGATACCGGAAACGAGCACTTTCTGGTCTTCCACGGTCCCGACGGCTCGCTCATGGCGGTCTGGACGCAGAGTACCTACGAGGGCATGTCCGACCAGAGGATCGTCTTCTCCGAGAGCAGGGATGGAGGTAGGACCTGGGCTCCCCCCGAGGTGATAGCCGGACCTGCTCCGCCGGAATTCAAGGGCCACATAGCGAGCTGGGGGTTCCCGATGGTCTCCAGTTCGGGCAGGATCTACGTGCTCTACAGCAGACATACGGGCATAAACGACGTCTTCACCCACACGACCGGCCTCATGGCGGGGATATACAGTGACGATGGGGGGAGGACTTGGTCCGAGGAGCAGATCGTACCCATGTCCCGCAGCAAGTGGGACAACCCGGACCCTTCCGTGCCAGCGAACTGGATAGTCTGGCAGAGGCCGAAGAGGCTCTCAGATGGGAAGTACTTCGTAGGATTCACGAGGTGGGTGAGCCCTGCGGTGCGCCACGAACCCCCGATGGACGTCTGGTGGGCGCACGAGTCCGTGGTGGAGTTCATGAGGTTCGAGAACGTCGATGATGACCCCGAGCCGAAGGACCTACGGATATCGTACTTCGCAGGAGACGACCAGGCCCTGAGGGTGGGCCTCGTAGGACATCCGGAGGTGAGCGTCGCACAGGAGCCGAGCTTGGTCCCTCTTCCGGACGGGAGGCTCTTCTGCGTCATGCGGACCACGGTTGGGAGCCCGTATTACACCGTGTCCGAGGATGCGGGAAGGACGTGGACGGAGCCCAGGCCCCTCAGGCGTTACGATGGAGGCCCTCCGGTCCTCCATCCCTGCAGCCCATGTCCTATCTACGAGGTGGGGGACGGGAGGTACATATTGCTCCACCACGACCACGACGGCCACTTCCAGAGATGGGGACCGAGGGATACCCTTTACCACCGTCGCCCCATATACATTTCCTTCGGGGAATATCGACCCGACGCCGAACAGCCCGTATGGTTCTCCGAGCCGGTGCTCCTCATGGACAACGACGGAGTGCCCCTAGGATACGGGAGGGGAAGGTGCGACCTTGCGATGTATGCGAGCCTGACGTTCGTGGAGGGGGAGCCAGTGCTCTGGTACCCCGACAGGAAGTTCTTCCTTCTGGGAAAGAGGGTCCCCTTAGAAAGGCTTTAGGTAAAGCCACCGCGGACACCGGGCGGGGGGACGAAGTTGTAGCCGACGCCCTGAAGTTGGATGCCGGGCTCGTGGGGACCGATATGGGGGCGTCTCGGGATGCTCGAGGAGGAGCTGTATGGGATCGTGATCGTCGGCCCTCTACAGGTGCACTGCGGGATGGTCGAAGTATCAAGATGAAAGGCCGAACTCCGAGGAGGACCTATGGACCGACCTAACATCCTCTACATCCACTCCCACGACACGGGTCGCTACGTGCAGCCGTACGGACATGCCGTGTCCACGCCCAACGTTCAGAAGCTGGCCGAGGAGGGGGTGCTCTTCAGGAGGGCCTTCTGCCCGGCACCTACCTGCTCGCCGAGCAGGGCGAGCCTCCTGACCGGGCAGTACCCCCACAGTTGCGGGATGCTGGGACTCGCCCACAGGGGGTTCTCGCTCAGGGATTACGGACGACATATAATCCATACCCTCCGTAAGGTCGGGTACACATCGACGCTCGTAGGTGTGCAGCATGTAGCCAAGGCCACCGAGATCATAGGGTACGACGAGGTGGTCCCCCTGGAGAGCGCTAAGGCCGAGCATGTGGCACCATCTGCTGCGAAGTTCCTGAAGGGAAGGCCGGGGGAGCCGTTCTTCCTCTCGGTCGGCTTCCAGGAGACCCACAGGGATTTCCACGAGCCCGGCCCGGCCGAGGATCCGAGGTACTGTCTCCCTCCCCATCCCATACCGGACACCCCCGAGACGAGGAAGGACATGGCCGCCTTCAAGGCGAGCGCGAGGGTCCTGGACTGGGGGATGGGGACGGTGTTGGACGCCCTCGAGGACGCGGGGCTCGCGGACAGGACCCTGGTCATCTGCACGACGGACCACGGGATAGCCTTCCCAGGAATGAAGTGCAACCTCACCGACCACGGCATAGGGGTGATGCTGATAATCAAAGGGCCGGGAGGGTTCTCGGGGGGGAAGGTCGTGGACGCTATGGTCTCGCACGTGGACATCTTCCCGACCATCTGCGAGCTCTTAGGCATAGACCCTCCTGACTGGCTACAGGGTAGGTCCATCATGCCCCTCGTAAGGGGCGAGGTGGAGAGGACGAGGGAGGAGATATTCGCCGAGGTCAACTACCACGCAGCCTACGAGCCCATGAGGTGCGTGAGGACGGAGAGGTGGAAGTACATCCGTAGGTACGACGGCAGGACCCGTCCGGTGCTTCCCAACTGCGACGACGGCCTTAGCAAGGAAGTGTGGCTCGAGCACGGTTGGAGGGAAAGAAGTATAGCTCAGGAACAGCTCTACGACCTTGCCTTCGATCCCAACGAGGCGAACAACCTGGTCGGGGACCCTTCTGTGAGGGGCGTCCTGGAGGAGATGAGGAGCCGGTTGGAGAGGTGGATGAGGGAGACCGACGACCCCCTGCTCGAGGGGCCCGTCCCCGCACCCTCGGGTGCGAGGGTCAACGACCCCGATGACCTGTCGCCGAGGGAGCCCGTAAAGGTTATCCCGTAATATAGATGTGAACGGGAGGGATAGCTTGGATCTCGTGGTGGTGGCCGACCTGCACTATGTTGGAAGGGCTAAGCGTACATGTCCGATCCTGGAGAGGAACGCCCACCTCGGCAATGAGCTACTTCGGCGTGCGTTGAGGAGGCTCGAGCTGTCCTCCCCTCCCGACGTCCTGGTCCTCATGGGCGACCTTGTGGACGACGGGGAAGCGCCGGGGGCCGAGGAGGACCTCGAGGCCCTGAGGGAGGAGCTCGAGGGCCTGAGCTTCCCCGTGATCGTGGTCCCCGGAAACCACGACGGCGACCCGGACCGTCTCCTTAGCACGTTCGGGGACCGTCCGGGAGTCCACGAGTTCGAGGGATACTTGCTCCTTACCTTCGTGGACTGGTACGATCCGCAGGACAGGGCGGAGAGGTCCGGGGATGGGTTGAAGCTCGTAAGTGACGTAGCATCCTCACATCCTGGTGTCCCCATCGTGGCCCTCCAGCACAATCCGGTCTATCCTCCTATAGAGAGCACATATCCATACAACCTCACTAACTTCCGGGAGGTGATGAAGGCCTACTCCGAAAGTGGGGTGGTGCTTTCTATAAGCGGACACCTGCACAGGGGACACGAGCTTACCTATGCAGACGGCGTGGGGTACGTCGTATGTCCGGCACTCTGCGAGGAACCGTTCAGGTTCCTGAGGATAACCCTCAGGGGGAGGGATGTCTCGGTCCGGGAGGAGGCCCTCAAGCTCCCCGAGGAACCTTCCCTCGTAGATGTCCACGTCCATACCCACTACGCCTACTGTGCCTCTACGGTGACAACTTCAGGGGCGATGGAGAGGGCAGAGAAGTTCGGGCTTTCTGGGATCATGTTCACGGAGCACGCAGGACAGCTCTACGTGTCCTCGGAGGATTACTGGTCCGGAAGGTTCATGGAGGAACCCCACCTCCTGCGCAGGTACAGGAATGAGGGCAAGGACCGCATGAGGGTGTACCGGAAGGAGATGGAGGAGCTCCGTTCCTCCTTCGTCAAGCTCGGCCTGGAGGTCGAAATCGATAGGTACGGAAACCTGAGCCTCCTGGAGGAGGACGCCGATGGCTGGGACCTGCTCGTGGGAGCCGTACATAAGCTCCCTCAGGTGCATTCTAAGGACGAGGAGAGGGGCTTCATGGAGGTCACGGAAAGCCTCCTTAAGAACGGTGTCAGGGTCTTAGCCCATCCCTTCCGCTTCTTCAGGAGGAACGGGATGGAGGTCCCGAGGTGCCTGTTCCGTCCCATAGCCAGGTTGCTGAAGGACTACGGTGTGGCAGCTGAGCTCAACTTCCACACCAACGAGCCGGACCCCGACTTCTTCGAGACCTGCCTTGAGGAGGGGGTGAAGGTGGCGTTGGGGAGCGACGCCCACGACCTATATGAGGTGGGGGATTTCGCCCCACATTTAGAGTTCCTCAGGAGGCTCGGGCTCGAGGGCGACGACATGAAGGAAGTGCTCTTCTTTCCGTGAGGAGGGGTCATGTTCGTAGACATACACGTGCATGTGAGGAAGACCCCGGGGCCTCCTCGCGGCGGAAAACAATCGTACGTGACGCCGGAGCAGCTCCTTGAAAGGTACGACGGGCTAGGGGTGGAGAAGGCGGTGTTGCTTCCCGGGGTCAACCCGGAGTGTACCTACGTACCCCAGTCCAACGAGGAAGTTATAGATATAGCCCAAAGGTACCCCGATAGGTTCGTGCCCTTCTGCAACGTGGACCCCAGGGCCATGACGAACTCCCCGGACGCGCCCTTAGGGGAGATACTTGAATTTTACAAGAAAATGGGTTGTAAAGGGATAGGTGAGGTATGCCCCAACATGCCGTTCTTAGATCCTTTGGTCCTCAATCTCTTTAAGCACGTGCAGAATGTGGGCTTCCCTTTGATCTTTCACATAGCCCCGCAGATAGGGGGAACGTACGGCCTTTACGACGACCCAGGGCTTCCCCAGCTCGAGAGGTGCCTTCAAATGTTCCCAAAGCTTAAGTTCTTAGGTCATTCACAGCCCTTCTGGGCTGAGATAGGCAAGCTCGAGACCCCTGCGGATAGGTACGGGTATCCTAAGTATCCCATCAAGGAGGAGGGCGTAGTGCCCAAGCTCATGCGCAGATATCCGAACCTCTACGGGGACCTTTCGGCGTATAGTGGCTACAACGCCCTCGCCAGGGACCCCGAATATGCAGTGCAGTTCCTCAACGAGTTCCAGGACAGGCTCCTCTTCGGGACCGACATCTGCGCCCCTGATACGCCCACTCCTTTGGCGGATTTCTTATTGGACCTGAAGAAGTCCGGCAAGGTCAGCGAAGAGGTGTTCTGGAAGGTCGCAAGGGAGAACGCAATAAAGTTGTTGGAATTAGAGTGAAACTCGCTATGAGGGTAGAAGGTATACCTCCAGGGGCCTGAACGATAATTTGGACCGGCAAGAGATAGGAGGGGAAGATGAGGATCTACCTGATGACCGACCTGGAGGGGGTCGCAGGGGTGATCGACTTCGAGAACTGGTGCAGGCCGGAGTCCAGGTACTACGAGCTCGCTAAGGAGTTCCTGACCGAGGAGGTGAACGCAGCGATAGACGGTTTCTTCGCCGGCGGTGCTACCCATGTGACGGTTGCGGACGGTCATGGACCTGGGGCGATCTCCCCCAAGCTCTTGGACCCGAGGGCGGAGCTTTTGAGGGGTTGGCCGAGGGGGTGGCCGTTGGAACTGGACGGTTCGTACGATGCTGTGGCGTGGGTCGGGCAGCACGCGAAGGCCGGAAGCGAGTTTGCTCATCTAGCCCACACCCAGAGCTTCCGTTACCTGGACCTTTCGGTCAACGGGATGTCCATAGGGGAGTTCGGCCAGTTCGCTTTCTGTGCGGGGGAGCTGGGGATAAGATGCATATTCGGTGCAGGAGACGAGGCCTTCACAAAGGAGGCCAGGGAGCTGGTCCCAGGCATAGAGGCCGTATCCGTGAAGAGGGGTCTGACCCCCGGAAGGGGGGATGAGTGCACGGCGGAGGAGTACATGCGCAGGAACTACTCCGCGGTGCACCTCTCCCCCAAAGAAGCCTGTAAGAAGATAAGGGAAGGAACAGAGAAGGCCGTGAGGAGGGCTATGAGCGAGGACTTCGGCCTGGTGAGGATGGACCCGCCGTACGAGAGGGTGACGAAGTTCCGTCCCTATGAGGGCCAACCGTGGCCCACCCTCTCGGTCGAAAGCCACCCGGAAAGCTTCATAGCCCTCATGAACATGCCCTACAATCCTAAGCCGACGAGCTGAAAAGCTTCCCTAAGGAGCAGCACCTACCCCCGAGGGATACCGCCCTGGTGGAGTATCGGAGGTTGAAGAAGGGGAAAGGGGCCTCGGGGTCCGTGCTGACCCTGAGGGAGGCGCCGCTCGCACCGCAGATGTAGGCCGACGGGAGGAAGTAGGGGAGGTGGAGGTCCACGGCGAGGTCGTAACCTCCGAATTCCTTCAGGACCTCCTTCTTGGGGAGACGCAGGAGGGTGAGGTCCTCGTGCGAAAGCTCCATGACCTCCCAGCCGTCCACGGGGATCGATGGTCTTCCCACGCAAAGCAGGGTGACCCCCTCGGGTGAGAGAGGGGATACGAGGAGGTCCAGCTCCTCCACCGTCAGGTCCCCGGGGGGGAGGACGATGAGGACCCTACACACGGAGCTCAGGACCTCGTGCAGGTTGAAGCTCTCCTGCCCGACCTTCCGGAGGCGCCACTTAGCAACGGCTATTCCCAGCTTCTCGGCGATGCTCACCTCTTTATCCCCAGGGCCTCCATCCGTGAGTACAGCCTCCTTCGGCTTATTCCTAAGAGTTTAGCTGCCTTAGCCTTGTTCCATCCCGTCTTCTCCAGGGCCTGGATTATGAGTTCCCTTTCTACCTCCTCCAAGTTCACTCCCTCGTCCGGAAGCTCCACCTTGGCTCCTGCCTTCGGCCTCCCGAAGGGGAGGAGGTCAGGGGTTATCCTTTCTTCCCCAGCCAGTATCAGGGCCCTCTCTATAACGTTCTCCAGTTCCCTCACGTTGCCGGGCCAATCGTAGGTGAGGAGAGCCTCCATGGCC
>DTYS01000008.1 GCA_012961755.1 Candidatus Latescibacterota bacterium | reverse complement strand
GCCACCCACCTTCCTGTGTCCAGCACGTACCTTACGGACTGTTGTATATGGCGCCTCAACTTCTCTTGCTGTCTCTCCCTGTACCCTCCGACCTCTATGAAGACCCTACCCTTGTGGTCGAACTGTGACTTAGCTATCTTCCAAAGTATATGTTCCAGAGCGTCGGCGGTCTGGCCGTACTTACCTATAACCATACCAGCGTCGTGACCGGGCTCTATAAGGATCCGGAAATCTCCGTCCGAAGAGTCGAGCTGGAAGGACACCGGTATCTTCATGAGGTTGAATATGTGCTGAACTATCCTCTTGAAGCCCTCCTCCTTGGACTGGAACTTCTCGCTGACCTTCACCTTGGCCGGCTGTCCTCCGAAAAGCTTCTTCTTGGGTTCGGTGATGACCTCCACCTCCACCTCGTCCCGGGATCTGCCGAGCTCCTCTAAAGCCCGGTCTATGGCCTCTTCCACAGTAGGGGCTTCAACTTCCACGGACCTGATCCAATCTTCCACATCTACCTCCAAATTATTCCTCCAGATATGGCCTGAGCTTCTTGCTACGGGAGGCGTGGCGTAACCTCCTTAAGGCCTTCTCCTTTATCTGACGGATGCGTTCCCTGGTAAGGCCGTACTTCTCCCCTATCTCGTCCAAGGTCATGGACTGTTCCCTTCCAATCCCATAGTAGAGCCTTATTATGTCGGCCTCCCTCTTGTCCAAGGTGTCCAAGGCAGCCTCTATCTCCTGACGCAGGGAAGCCTTCATGACGTACTCCTCGGGGGAGTTCCTCTCGTCCCCTATAAGGTCCATAAGGCTGCTGCTGTCCTCGTCGTGGCCCACCGGAGCGTCCAGGGAACGGTGGCGCCTTCCGCTGCTAAGGGTTCTGGCCACCTCCTTGGGGGACATATCCAAGGACTGGGCTATCTCCTCCATGTTCGGGGTACGCTCCTTCTCCTGCTCGAGCTGGGCGGAGACCTTGGAAATCTTGTAGAGGGTCCCGACCCTGTTAAGGGGCATCCTGACTATCCTGGACTGCTCCGCCAGGGCCTGGAGTATCGACTGCCTTATCCACCAAACCGCGTAAGATATGAACTTGAACCCCCTGCTCCCATCGAAGCGTTCCGCGGCCTTGATGAGGCCGAGGTTGCCCTCGTTTATGAGGTCGCTCAAGGGCATGCCCTGGTTCTGGTACTCCTTGGCCACGCTTACGACGAAGCGCAGGTTGGCTTGGACGAGCTTGTTCCTGGCCTCCTTATCCCCCTTCTTTATGCGCTCGGCCAGCCTCACTTCCTCCTCGGGGGGAAGCGGGGTGTGGCTACCTATCTCCTCCAAGTACTTGGCCAACACCCCTCCCTCACGGCTCAACGGAATCTTGGAGAATTTGCTCAAAGGACCACCCTCCTCGTTTGGAGCCTTCATTAAGGTTAGGATCAATAAAATACACAAATATCCCCCCTATGTCAAGAGTCACCGAACCTGAACCGAGCAAGGAGGTCCCGGCCTTCGGGGAAGGCCCCGAAAAGCTCATCCCAGTCGCCAAGTTCGAAGTCGTGACGGGGCCACGGTGCACCCACGAGGCTCAACCTTCCGCCCTCAGCGACCTTGGTCGCCTGCCAGAAGCCGACGGGCACGAGCTTCCGTGGCACCTCCCCGGAAATCCATACCTAAGCGGGCGACCTCCAGGTCCCCTTCCGGAGAGATCGTCAGGAGGTAGAAGTGCCAGATTTCGTCCGATGCCACCCTGTAGGGGGCGGAGACGCGGTCCGATGTTATTAGGTAGTAGATGGCAGTGGAGGCCGGGCGGGGGCCAGAGGCTGGAATCAGAAGTCTCGAAGATAGGTCTTACGGTAATAGCCCCCTCAGGATGGGGACGGAGGCCCAGCAACCTTATGACCTCATATCACCTCGCACTGTAACTTCGCAAGGTCCTTGACTTCCCGAACGGAAGGTTCTTACTTTATAGGGACCCACACAGGAGGGAGGCAATGGACAAGGTCGTCGTATTCCCGGAACCTAAGGACCTGAAGAGGTACAACGGGGTCCTCGCCGTTACGGGCAGTTCCCGCATACTGTTCGGACCGAAGGAATCCTCCGTCCTGCGCCATGCTGCATCGGAGGTCCGGAGGGTCTTAGGTGACCTCGAGGTGAGGTTCGGCGTACCCGAAGGGGAGGCTGGACCCGGCGACGTATGGCTTGGGCTCGGAGGATCCCGGGAGCTTTCGGGTAGGGGGAAGGGTACGTACTGGATGTCAGGGACCGCATAACGGTCAGGGCCCCCGAGGAGGCTGGGCTCTTCTACGGAGCAGTGACCCTGGCCCAGCTCGTGCGACCGGGAGGTACCGTCCCCAAACTTAGGATAGTGGACGAGCCGGACTTCGTGCGGAGGGGGATCTTCGTGGAGAGCAAGTGGGGGATGGACTTGATGTCCTTGGAGGACTGGAAGGATGTGATAGATGTACTCTCCCGCCTGAAGCTGAACACCCTAGATATAGGCGCGTACGGATGTTGGTGCGTACAGTACGAGGGACAGGTGACCGAGTTCCTCACCGTCCCGCTCCCGAACTATCCCCTCCTCAGGATGGAAGCACCTTACGTACCTGCCGGTGCTATTCGAGGAGGACCTGCTTGGATATATCGTCAAGTACGGCAGGGAACGCAACGTCCTGGTCTATCCCCACTTCAACAGCCTCGGGCACAATACCCTCATCCCCAGGCTCTACCCCGAAGTCTCCGCCAAGGACGAGGAAGGCGAGCCCACGGGGTACGGGTACTGTCCGAGCGAGCCAGGGACCTACGAGATGGTCTTCTCCATGTACGACCACATAATAAAGTCCTACCTATTCCCCAACGGAGTGCGCCACTTCCACATAGGTATGGACGAGGTCTACCCCGTGGTAGGTGCCGACCCCAGGGACCCCAAAAGGAGGGTGGATCCATGGTGCAGGTGCGACAGGTGCAGGGGGAGGTCCAGGGACGAGCTACTCCTGGACTACGTGGTCAAGCTCTGCTCACATTTAGTTGAACAGGGGATAGAACACATCTCCATGTGGCACGACCAGTTCGCCAGACAGGGGACCCTCGAGGTCCTCTCGGAGAGGCTGGAGGAGGTCGGGCTCAGGGACAAGGTCGTGCTCCACTGGTGGCACTACGGCCTCGCCCCTCCCGAAAGCATCCGCCCGGAGCTCGGCATGAGGGCCTGGATGACCCCCATGCACGGGTACTTCTTCTGGTGGGTCTACGGGTCCTACCTCAGGAACATACACGATATGCTCAAGTTCGGGGCGTCACAGGGCGCCGAGGGGGCCGAAAGCTACGGTGCCTACGACCCTGCGTTCCACAGGGAACTTTGCTGCCTGGCCGAGTACTCCTGGAGGAACGACGCCGGCGACCTGGAGGGATTCAGGAGGAAGTACCTGATACATATTCGGGGAGGCTTCCCGGGAGGCCGAGGAGGCGATGAAGCATTTAGAGGTCGTGGCCGAGCCCGGGGGACTTCATTCCTTCCTGAGGCTCATGTTCCCGTACCCTTATACCTACGTCGACCCCAACAGGCCCTACCCACGTGACTATCCAGGCGAACCCTTGAGGAACCTCCTCTCAGACGCAAACTCCGAGGAGAAGCTCAGGAAGGTAGCATCCCACGCCTCCATCGCCCGTGAGAAGTTCTCCTCCCTGAGGCAGAAGGCCAGATGTCCTGAGGTCCTGGAGGAGTGGGAGGTGGAGGCCCTCCGCATAAGGACCTTCGCGGAGGAGTTCCTCTTCCTCCTGCGGGCCTTCAAGAAGTACGGGAGGGCCGAGGGCCTCAGCGAGGAGCTGGAGGAGCTCCTCGTGGCCCACGACCACCTCATGGCCGAGGTAGAGAGGGTCAAAAAGCCCTACCTCCTCCCGCAGACATTGAGGGAGCTTACGACCATGCGTAGGGGACTTGTGAGGATGAGGAGGAAGCTCGCCTCCCCCAAGGTGCTTTCGGTGGAGGAGGTCTTCTTCGACGGATGAAGGAGGGAAGATGGAAAGGTTCGAACCTCAGACCCTTACCGACAGGCTCTTCGATAAGGTCCACATGGAATTCTCCTTCAGGGCCAAGACCCCTGATGAGGCCAGGGCTTGGGCTAGGGCGTTCGGGCACAGGCTTTGGGAAGTCCTGGGGCTCTATAGGATAGAAGCTCCCGATGACCTCGAACCTGAGCAGGTTGAGGAGGCCGACTGCGGGGACTACGTAAGGCAGAAGTGGTACGTAACGACCGAACCCGGCGTGAGGGTTCCATTCTACCTCCTCAAGCCCAAGGGAGCCGCCGGCCGCCTCCCCCTCGTCCTCACCCCTCACGGCCACAATCCGACCGGAAAGGAGCTCTATGTGGGGATATGGCACACCGAGGAGGAGAGGAAGGAGATAGAGGAGGGGGAGAGGGACATAGCGGTCCAGGCCGTGAGGGAGGGGTACATGGCCATAGCCCCGGACATAAGGGGATTCTCGGAACTCATGAGGGATGACGACAGGAAGGAGGGTAAGAGGAACTCGTGTCGTACCATGCTCATGCACGACCTCATCTTCGGAAGGACCCTCATAGGGGACAGGGTCCACGATATCATGCGCCTGGTAGATTATGCCATCACGAGGGACGATGTTGACCCCGAGAGGATAGCCATAACCGGAAACTCCGGCGGTGGGACGGTCTCCCTCTTCGCAGCCGCCTGCGACGTGAGGATAAAGGTCTCCGTCCCGGGGAGCTACTTCTGCACCTTCCGTGCGTCCATAGGGTCCATATATCACTGCGAATGCAACTACGTCCCCGGCATCCTCACGCTCGGCGAGATGTACGATGTAGCCGGCCTCATAGCCCCAAGGCCATTCTGCGCGGTGAACGGGAGGGATGACCCCATATTCCCGATAGAAGCCACGAAGGAGGCCTACGGGAGGCTCAGGAAGGTCTACGAGGTCTTCGGCGTGCCCGAAAGGTGCGAACTTTACGTGGGAGATGGAGGACACAGGTACTATAAGGACCGCGCCTGGAGCTTCATAAGGAAGTGGCTGTGAAGTTCGTGGGGATAGATCTGGCCTGGTCGGATAAGAACACCTCTGCAGCGGTCGCCTTGGCCCTGGAAGGGGACGGGGGAAGGCTTACCGCCTGGAAGGACGGGCTCGGGGGCGATGACGAGGTGTACACCTTCGTGAGGGAGGCGGTCGGGGAAGGGCCGGGCCTCGTGGCCGTGGACGCACCTCTTTTAGTCCCCAACGAGGAAGGGACCAGGCCGTGTGACCGGGAGATGTCCAGGGAGTTCCGGAGGTACGGGGCGGGAGGTTATCCCGCCAACAGGAGGAGGTTCGGGGGGAGGGTGAGGGGGGAAGTGCTCGTAAGCTCGCTCGAAGGTGAAGGGTTCGTACACTCTCCCTACATCCCCACGAGGGTACCGGTGCGCCAGGTGGTGGAGGTGTACCCACACCCCGCTTCCGTAAGGCTCTTCGGCCTCGAGAGGACCCTCAAGTACAAGGCCCGCCCCGGAAGGCCGATCGAGTTCCGCCTATCGGAGTTCCGCAGGTACAGGGAGCACCTGAGGGGACTCAGGTCCCCTGGTCTATGTGCTGGGGAGATCCTCAAGGTGGACCCGGAGGGCCTCAGGGGAGGTGCTCTAAAGAAGTACGAGGATCTCCTGGATGCCCTCTTCTGCGCGTACATAGGGCTCTACTGCTGGTACTGGGGGCAGGATGGGTACCAGGTCTTCGGGGACATCGAAACGGGGTACGTCGTCGTGCCGAAGGGAGGTCCACTAAGTGGTTAAGGTCCATCTGTTCAGCGGCCTAGGGGTAAGGAGGAGATGAGGCACGAGGTCGTGGTCGTAAGGTGCGAGGATTACGGGCACCTCCCCGAAGCCCTGACGGAAGGGCTGGCGGAGCTCGGAGGTGCTGGGAGGTTCTTCGGACCGGGAGAGAGGATCTTCCTGAAACCTAACATCCTAGGCTCACACTCCCCCGAGGAGGCCGTGACCACCCATCCTTCCCTGGTCGAGCACATGGCGAGGGCAATAAGGGAGGTCGGGGTCGAGGTCGTGGTTGGGGATAGCCCGGGCGTAGGGGTCCCGTTCACGCGGTCGGGACTCGCAAGAGCTTACACGAAGACGGGGATAGGCGAAGCCGCGGGTAGGGCGGGGGCCTCCCTCAACTACGACACGTCGTACGGGGAGGCCTCCTTGGGTGGGAGGTTGGTGGGAAGGGCGAACCTCCTGAGGGCTGCCCTGAGGGCAGATGGGGTCGTGAACCTCCCCAAGGCTAAGACCCATACCTTCACTCTGCTCACAGCCTCTATCAAGAACCTCTTCGGGCTGGTGCCGGGCATGGAGAAGACGGGATATCATGCCAAGCTCAAGGATGTAGGGAGGTTCTCCCAGATGCTCGTGGACATCGCAGGGTTCGTCCGCCCAAGGCTCACGATCCTGGACGCGGTCGTAGGGATGGAGGGGAACGGACCCTCGGGCGGAAGGCCGAGGCCTATAGGGGCCCTTTTGCTCGGGGAGGACCCGAACGCCGTGGACGTCGCCCTCTGTCACATATTAGGGCTGGACCCACTCGTGGTCCCCACGATAAGGGCCGCAGCAGAAGGAGGGTTCGACCCGGACGGGGTGAAGCTCATAGGGGATGAAGTCAGGACCGAAGGCTTCATCCTGCCGGAGAGCTGGGGAAGGGGGGTCCCAGGGGGCTTCCTCGGGAGGTTGGTCCTGCCCCTCGTGAGGGACGCCCTGACCGCAAGGCCCCTCGTGGACCCTTACAAATGCACGGGATGCGGGACCTGTGCAAGGGCCTGTCCCGAGGGAGCGATATCCGTAACTTCAGGGAGGGCAGAGATAGACAGGAAGCTCTGCATCAGGTGTTACTGCTGTCAGGAGGTCTGTACTGAGGGTGCTGTCCGCATCCGTAAGGGATGGTTACAGGGGAGGACTACATGAACTTCTTGGAGGGAGTCGGGCTCGGAGTGCTCCAGGGGCTCACCGAGTTCCTGCCCGTAAGTAGCTCCGGACATCTCGTGTTGGCCAAGGCCCTCTTAGGGCTCAGAGAGCAAGGGATCGCCTTAGAGGTCACGGTCCATTTCGGTACGCTTTTGGCAATAATCACGGTGTTCCATGCCGAGGTCTGGAAGGTCCTGAGGGACTTCCTCGGCGGCCTCCTTCCGGGCGGCTCACGCTTCAGGGAGGGGAGGGGATGGAGGTGGGCGTGGGGGATAATAGTAGGTTCGGTCCCGGCCGGACTGGTAGGGGTCGGCCTCAGGAACCAGGTAGAGGAGGCTTTCTCCAGCCCAACTTTGGTATGTCTTGCCCTTATAGTTACAGGCCTAGTGCTCCGGTCTACCCGCTGGGCTAAGGTTAAGGAAAGGGAGGTGAGGCTCCTCGACGCCCTGCTCGTAGGGCTCGCCCAGGCTCTTTCCGTACTTCCGGGGATATCCCGTTCCGGAGCCACGATATCCGTAGGACTATGGAGGGGGCTCAGGAGGAAGGAGGCCGCTGAACTTTCCTTCCTCCTGGCGCTTCCTGCCATCCTCGGAGCATCGGCTCTCGAGGCCAAGGAACTACTTTTCTCCCCCCCTCCCTCCGCTCCGGCCCTTTTGGGCGGTCTTATCGCAGCCTACATCTCTGGATACTTGGCCCTTAAGCTCCTGCTCGGCGTGGTCAGGAGGGGCAGGCTAGAGGGGTTCTCCTACTACTGCTGGGCCCTGGGTGGTCTCGGCCTCCTCGTGCTGTGGGCCTGAGTCTCCTCCCCCACCGTGCCGAGGGCGACCTTGACCACTTGGTTCCCTTCCCCCAAGACCACCACCTTGGGAAGGGACTCCATCGCCTCGTCCTCCTCCATCTGGGCGTACGCCAGGATTATCACCACGTCCCCCACGTATCCCTTCCGGGCTGCAGGTCCGTTGAGGCAGACAACCCCGGACCCCCTCGGTCCTGGGATCGTGTAAGTTTCGAATCTCTCTCCGTTGTTCAGGTTCACGACCTGCACCAGCTCGTAAGGGAGTATGCCAGCCCGGTCCAGGATGTCCTTGTCTACGGTTATGCTACCTTCGTAGTACAGCTCCGTCGCGGTTATCCTAGCACCGTGTATCTTGGCGTAGAGCACGGTCCTCTTCATCCCTCCCCCCGAAGTCTTCCGAAACCCTCCTCAGGGCAGAAAGGTCTTCCTCCTCTCCCTCAAATCTGGAAGTTCAACTCGTCCCCCCTCGCATCGACTATCATGTTGTCTATGAGCCTCGTGTTCCCTATCCAGACGGCCAAGGCCACCAGCACCTCCCCGTCTACGAAGGGTACCGGCTTGAGCTTCTCCGTGTCCACGATCTCTATATACTCCACACGGGCGGAAGGGGCCTCCCTTACGATCCCCTCCATTTCACCCACGATGACCTTCGTATCCCTCTCCCCCCCTTCCATAAGCTCCTTGGCCCTGAGCAAAGCCCTGTAGAGGACCGTAGCCTGCTTCCTCTCCTCGGGGGAGAGGTAGGTGTTCCTGCTGCTCATCGCAAGCCCGTCCACCTCCCTCACCGTAGGGCCCACGACGACCTCTACATCCATGTTCAGGTCCCTCACCATCCTCCTTATCACGAACGCCTGCTGTGCGTCCTTCCTTCCGAAGACCGCCAGGTGGGGCTTGACCGCAAGGAAGAGCTTCGTGACGACCGTGGTCACACCCCTGAAGTGGCCGGGCCTGTATGCACCGCAGAGCCCCTCGGTGAGCCCTTCGACGTCCACGTACGTGCAGAAGCCCTCTGGATACATCTCCCCCACGGACGGTGCGAAGGTCACGTCCACACCTAAGTCCCTCAGGAGCCCTATATCTCTATCTAAGTCCCTGGGGTACCGGTTGTAATCCTCCTGCGGGCCGAACTGTATGGGATTCACGAATATACTGACAACTGTCCTGTCGGAGCTTCCCTTGGCCAGCCTCACGAGGCTCAGGTGCCCCTCGTGGAGGTACCCCATGGTGGGGACGAAGCCTATCCTTTCGCCACCGGCCCTGACATCGTCCGCCCACGCCTGCATATCCCTTACGCGCTCTATAAGTTTCATACGAAGCTCTCCTCCTCGGACGGGAACCTCCCCTCCCTCACGTCCTCGACGTACCCGGCCAACGCCTCCCTCGCGAGCTTCCCAAGTTCGGCGTACCTCCTCACGAACTTGGGCCTGAACCTTTCGAAGAGCCCCAACATGTCCTGGGTCACGAGTATCTGGCCGTCGCAGAAGGGCCCAGCTCCTATCCCTATAGTGGGGATACGGAGGCTCTCGGTCACCCTACGGGCGAGCCCTGCTGGTATCTTCTCTAAGACGACGGCGAACGCCCCGGCTTCCTGGAGGACCTGGGCATCGTGGAGGAGCTTCTCTGCCTCCTTCCTCTCCTTCGCCCTGACGCCGTACCCTCCGAACTGATAGACCGATTGAGGGGTGAGGCCCAGGTGGCCCAACACAGGTATCCCCGCCTGGACCATCCTCCTCACCTGTTCAGCCACCTCCTCCCCCCCCTCAACCTTCACCGCCTGGGCGCCGGCCTCCTGGAGGAACCTGCCAGCGTTCCTGAGCGCCTCCTCCGGGCTCACCTGGAAGGACATGAAGGGCATGTCCCCGACTACCAAGGCCCTCTCCACGGCGGATGCGACTATCCTCGTGTGGTAGAGCATCTGCTCCATGGTTACCCTTACGGTGCTCTCGTACCCCGCGAAGACCATCCCCAAGGAGTCGCCCACGAGTATCAGGTCCACCCCGGCCTCGTCCAGGAGCTTGGCGAAGAGGTACTCGTACGCGGTAAGGGCGACTATCTTCTCTCCCTTGACCTTCATCTCCCAAATCTGCTTCGTGGTCACCTTCGGCATCGTTCCTCCTGCTCGATCGGAGATACGTCCCCTCGGCCTACCCCCTCCAGAAGCTCCCTTGCGGTCCTCCCGAGGGCCGGGTGCAAGACCTCAGGATCCAGCTCGGCGAGGGGAACCAGCACGAACGACCTTTCGTGCATGCGAGGGTGGGGGACCTGAAGTTCGGGTTCCGATATGACCTGATCGTCGTACAAAAGTAGGTCGAGGTCCACGGTCCTCGGCCCCCAGCGCCTCGTCCTCTTCCTTCCGAGCTTCTTTTCTATCTCGAGGAGACCTTCGAGGAGCCTTTTGGGGGGAAGTTCGGTGCAGAGCTTAACGACGGCGTTAAGGAACCTTGGCTGGTCCTCAACTCCCACTGGAGCGGTATCGTAGAAGGACGAGACCGCCTCAAGCTTGGTCCCAGGGAGGGCCTTCAAGCGTCGTATCGCCTCCCTAAGGTACCTCGCGCGGTCCCCCAAGTTCGATCCCAGCCCTATGTAAGCTACGGCCATCTCAGCTCAACCTCCACCCCTCCGAGGATCCCGGGGACGGGAGGCTCCGGCTTGCGGACCCGGACGACTATGCTCTCTATCCTCGGAAAACCCTTCCTTATCTCTTCCAATATCCTGCCCGCTAAATGCTCCAAGAGTCCCACAGGAGGCCCCGTCATCACATCCTCTACCTTCTTTATCACCTCCCTGTAATCCACCGTATCCTCCGGACGGTCGGAACGGACGGCCTCAGACATGTCCCACGACAGTTCGAGGTCTACCTCGAAGGGTTGTCCCTCCTCCCGCTCCTCGGGGAGGAGACCATGGTACCCGTAGAGGCGAAGCCGCGATATCCTCAGGACGCCCATCGTCCCCTATTCAAAAATACCGGTTTGGATGTCCTCTGTCAAGAGGAGATGACACAAAAGCCTGACGTGCTTACCGAAAACTGGACAAGTTAGATGCGCGGACCGAAAATTGCTTGACAAGGGAGGGAAAGAGGATTATCTTTAAAGGCAAAGTTTATAGTCCGAGGTACCTTACATGGCCATCCGTAAGGGCATATCCTTCCAGTGGTGGGCTTGGTGGCGTGGCCACATAGGTGGGAGGGTATGCCCTTGCGGCGGATAGGAATATAAGGCAACAG
>DTYS01000007.1 GCA_012961755.1 Candidatus Latescibacterota bacterium | reverse complement strand
TGAAGTAGAAGTTCCCGTCCTCGTCCAACAAGAACTCCACGGTGCCGGCGTTACGGTACCCCACCTCCTCGGCTCCCCTCACGGCGACCTCCCCCAACCTCTCCCTGAGTTCAGGGTCCACGGCAGGGGAGGGGGATTCCTCTATAAGCTTTTGGTGCCTGCGCTGGATGGAACACTCCCTCTCGCCGAGGTGGACGACCTTCCCGTACATGTCCGCCAATATCTGGACCTCTATATGTCTGGGTCTCTCTATGTACCTCTCTACGTATAAGGCAGGATTTGAGAAGGAAGCCTGGGCCTCAGAGCTCGCCACGTGCCACGCCTTCTCCAGCTCCTCCGGTTCCTGCACCACCCTCATGCCCCTACCTCCCCCTCCCCACACAGCCTTGAGCATTATAGGATATCCCACTTCCTCGGCCACTTCCTTGGCCTCGTCCAGGTCCTCGACCGGACCTTCGCTACCCGGGACCACCGGAACCCCGGCCTTCTCCATAGTCCTACGGGCCTCGGCCTTGTCCCCCATCCTGTTGAGCACATGGGACGGGGGACCTATGAAGGTGATGCCGCAGGCCTCGCAGATTTCGGCGAACAGGGGGTTCTCGGCCAGGAAGCCGTATCCTGGGTGAACCGCGTCGGCGTTCGTGACCTCCACAGCGCTGAGTATCGCGGAGATGTTGTTGTAGCTCGCCGAAGGGGGAGGGGGACCTATGCACACGTCCCCGTCGGCGAACCTGACGTGGAGGGAGTTGGCATCGGCCTCGGAGTGGACGGCCACGGTCTTTATCCCGAGCTCTTTGCAGGCCCTTATTATCCTCAGCGCTATCTCACCCCTGTTGGCCACTAGTACCTTCTCGAACATCCCTAATCCAGCCTCACCAAGAAGAGTTCCTGGCCGTACTCTACGGGCTTGGCGTTCTCGGCTAAGACCTTCACTATCGTACCTTCGACGTCGGACTCTATCTCGTTCATGATCTTCATCGCCTCTATTATACATACCGTCTGGCCAACCTTAACCCTATCACCTTCCTTCACGAAGGGTTCGGCATCCGGGGTGGGGGCTCGGTAGAAGGTGCCCACCATAGGAGCTCTTATTGTGTAGAGCCTGTCCTCGGAGGTCTCCTCACTCCCTTCCTGGAGTACGGGTGTGGGAGGTCCATGGACCGGGGTGCCCAGAACGAGGCGTACGTAGCGTGCCCAGGTCCTTATCTCAATCTCCGTAAGTCCCTCCTCCTTCATGAACCGCACGAGCTTTCTGAGCAGATCCTCTTTCAATTTAAACCCTTTCTATGTATTCCCTCGTCCTGGTATCCACCTTGACCGTGTCCCCCTCCTCTACGAAGAGGGGGACCTGAACTACGAGCCCGGTTTCAAGTTTGGCCGGCTTGGATCCCCCCGTCGCTGTGTCCCCTCGCACTCCTGGCTCGGTCTCCACGACCTTGAGCTCCACGAAATACGGAACCTCTACGCCGACCGGGGTATCCCCGTCCATGAGCACAGAGGTGGTGTCACCTTCCTTTAGGAAGAGCACGGCGTCTCCTGCGGCGTCCGCGGGCACCGAGAACTGCTCGTAGGTCTCGGTGTCCATGAAGTATAGCATATCGTCGGAGCGGTAGAGGAACTGCATCTCCCTCCTCTCGAGCCTTACCTCCTCCACCTGCTCCCCTGACCGGAAGGTCCGGTCGAGGACCGCTCCCGTGCGCACGTTCTTCAGTCGGGTTCGGACGAAGCCCATGCCCTTACCCGGCTTCACATGTTGGAACTCAACTATCGTGAAGAGCTCCCCCTCCAACCTTATCACCATTCCGTTGCGAAATTCGGAAGTCGTGGCCATAGCTCCTCCTACTATATCCTTACGAACTTAGGCGAGGAGGTGAGCACCTCGGGTCCCTCCCGTCCGAGGACGACCATATCTTCGGTCCTCACCCCCCACCTTCCGGGGAGGTATATCCCAGGCTCAAAGGTGAACACCATACCTTCCTCTATCTTCCCCTCCCCCTTGGGGGATATCCTTGGAGGCTCGTGGACCTTGAGCCCTACCCCGTGTCCCAGGCCGTGTCCGAAGTTCTCCCCGTAGCCGGCGTCCTCTATCACCTTCCTTGCGACCCCGTCGAGTTCCACCACATCCATACCGGACCTTGTGGCCTCCAAGGCGGCGTTCTGGGCGTCCAGGATAACCGAGTGCACCCTCACGAACTCCTCCTCCGGCTCCCCGAACCAGAATGTCCTGGTCATGTCGGACGCGTAACCTTGCCTGAGGATCCCGAAATCTACGAGCACGGGCTCCCCTTCAACAAGTTTCCTGTCGGAAGGTACGGCGTGGGGTTTGGAAGAGTTCGGGCCGAAGGCGACTATGGGCCCGAAGGAGGGCCCCTCCCCTTCCACATGGAGCCGGTATACCAGCTCCGCTGCTACCTCCCTCTCCGTCACCCCCGGACGTAGGAGGGAGAGGAGCTGGCCGAATATCCTGTCCCCTATCCTCGCGACCTCCCTTATAAGGGCGATCTCTCCTTCGTCCTTCACGCTTCTGAGAGCTTCTAAACACGAGGCCTTGGTCCATTCTACATCCGGGAAGACCTCGCGGAGGAGGAGGTAGGTGCCGTAGGGAAGGGAGGCCTCCAGGCCGACCCTTTCCCCCCAGAATCCGTCCTTCAGGGCTTCCTTGAGCCCGTCCAGCAGCCTCTCCCTTGTGACCACGACGCGGCATCCCTGCGCCTCCTCCTCCGCCTGCTCGCCGTACCTGGGGTCAGTTACGAGGACGACGGCTTCCCCGACCGCTAAGATACCCTCCCCGGAGAACCCACATAGATACCTAATGTTCGCGGGGTCGGTCAAGAGCGCGCCTGAGAGCCCCTCCTCCGAGAGCGAGTTCTTAAACCTATCCCTTCGTCGGTCCAAACGGCACGCCATCCTGAATTCCCCTGAGCTTCTTCATAAGGGCTTCGGCCCTTCCCCTCTGTTCAGGGTCCTTCTGAACCACGTCCTCCAACATCTGCATGGCCTTGGATATAAAGCCCTGCCTTGCGTATATCTCCGCCAAGGTCACGGTGGCGAACCCTCCTTCCTGAGGCGACCTCCTTACGGGACGACGCTTGCTTATATGGCCTTCAAGTTCCGTCAGCTCGGCATCTATCTCCCCGAGCAGCTCTAAAGCCCTTTCAGCGACCATCCCCACCGAACCTTTCCACTATCTTCTCTATGACCCCCGAGGTGGAGCGTCCCTTCCACAGGGGCACTATTGCGACCTTCCCCCCCGTCCCCTCTACGACCTCCCTCCCTACGACCTCCTCGGGCCTGTAATCCCCTCCCTTCACCAGGACGTCCGGGAGGAGGCGGGATATCATCCTTAAGGGGGTGTCCTCGGAGAAGGGACACACGTAGTCCACAGCTTCGAGCGCGGCGAGCATGGCGGCCCTGTCCTCCAGGGGGTAGAAGGGCCTTCGGGGCCCCTTGAGCCTCCTCACGGAATCGTCATCGTTTAGGCCAACTATCAGGATATCCCCCAAGGCCTTGGCTGCTTTGAGAAGTTCCACATGTCCCCTGTGGAGTATGTCGAAGCATCCGTTCGTGAACACTACCTTCTTCCCCTCCCTCCTCCATCGCTCCCTCAGGAGGACAAGGCTGTCCAGATCTATGAGCTTACCCATGCCTCCCCCGTCAGAGGAGCTTCAAGGAGCTGAGGTCCTGGACGATCTTCTCCTCCTCGTCGGGCGAGATGGCCCTCAGGGGCGGCCGTGGATGCCCCACCGGGAAGCCCTTGAACCTGAGCACGGCCTTCCACGCATCTAGGCCCCCGTGTCCTAAGAGTATCCTTATAGCCCTGCTAGCCCTCAGCTGTAGCTCCATTGCTCTCTTCCAGTCCCCCCCCGAGAAGGCCTCGTATATGCCCACGAAGAGCTCCGGAAATATGTTCTGGGTCGTGCCTATGGAGCCCTCGGCCCCCATCGTCAGGGCCGGTAGGAAGAGTTCGTCCCTCCCTGAGAGGACCAGAACCTCACGGTCTGCGAGGTCCAATATGTTGCGCATCTCGTAGTAATCAGCATCGGTGTACTTCATCCCGACGACGGACGGAATTCTGAAGATGTGTCCCATATCCTCGGCCGTTATGCGCACCCCCGTGGTGACGGGGATGTTGTACACGAAGAGAGGCAGGGACGTGGCATCGGCTATCGTCCGGTAATGGAGGAGCACCCCCTCAAGCCCTACACGGTAGTATATGGGCGGAATGCTGCTTACGGCGTCCGCTCCCACCTCATGGGCGTGCCTGGCCAGAAGGGCGGACTCCTCCGACGAGGGGTGACCCACATGGACTATGCAGATCCCCCTTCCGCCCAGGTGTTCGGCCACGACCTCGGCCACCCTCCTCCGCTCCTCGGTCGTGAGGAGGAGCCCCTCCCCGGTCGACCCGCACACGAAGAACCCCCTCACCCCCGCGCTCAGATGCCAGTCCACGAGGGAGCGGAGGACGTCCTCGTCCACCCTGCCCTTGCGGTCGTACGGGGTGACCAGAGCCGGATACACCCCCTTGAACTTCTCAAGGTCTAAGTTCATATCTTCACCTTCGGAATTCACTTTCGGGGTACTTCCACGATATGTCGCGGTTTCTGTAAAGTTCTGGGTGGTTTCGGCCGTCCCAGGATATGACTTGGAACCCCATCCCCTCGGGAGGTGGTGGCTCGCCCACCCACCTCACCTTCATCCCCTCGGGGTCTACCTTCCCCAGGCCCCTCCCCGCCGCCTCCCTCAGATAAGGGATGGCCCTCGGCTCGAATCCCATTAGGTAGCTGGCGTAGGCGTCCACGGTGGTCGGGTTCCTGCCGGCTACGACCGTCCACGTGGTCAGGTTCTCGCCCCTGTGGAAGGCGGTCCCATCCCTTCCCACCACCCCCTCTACCACGCAGAGGTCCGGCCTTGCGACCGAGACCAGGTCGGTCAGGAGTTCGGCGAAATAAGTTTCGTACATTTCCACGGAGCCGAACTCGGCCAAGCTCCTGGCCCTCGCCCTGGTGCAGAAGTGTCGCTCCGGACATAGGACCGTGCCCATGAGGTTCTTGGAACATAGGGTGGTGACGGCAAGGTTGTGGGTCTTCATCTTGGGGACGTCCAGGAAGAGGACATCGTCCCTCCTGATCCAGCGGGAGATGGTGAGGGTCTTGGTGAACTTCCCACCCGGAATCCCGACTACCTCCCATTCCTCCTGAAGGTCTATGAGCTTTATACCCATGAAGTTCGCCATCTCAAGGTACCCCGATCGCTCCCAGATCTCCTCCAGGTCGGATTTCGGGGTCCTCCTCTTCTTCCAGTCCCATCCACCCTCCCCAACCAGGACCTCTCCGACCCCGACCTCCCTGAAGTACTCCACCATCCCCGCTACGAACCAGGGATGGGTTATCATGCCCGAGTCCTCGGTCCCCTGAGGGATGACGTTGGGCTTTACGAGCACCACTTCCCTGGGCTCGGGCCGGAGCTCCTCAAGTACCTCGTAACCCACCTCCTCGAAGTCCCCGCGAACCGGTTCCCAGGGCTTCGGCCTACGGTAGACCAGGACCTCCGAATCCTCCATCTCTCCCTCCTCTCGAAGTTCGGGTAATAATAACACAATCAGTTCCGGGTTGTCAAGAGGCTTCGTCAGAACTTGGAGCCCATGGAAAGGTAAAACCTCCTCCTTCCCTCCGAGGAGAGGCCGTAGGAGAGGATCATAGGGCCTATTAAGGTCTCCAGGGATATGCTTCCCCCGAACGAGAGGAGAAGTTTCCCCCGGGGCCATATCCTCCCCATGTCCGTCCTTATCCCTATGTGAGTATATTTCGGCATCCTGTACCTGTATCCGACGTTCACGCAGAGGACCTTCCACCCCCTCATCTCCTCCTCCCTGTACCCGAGGAGGTCCTCCTGACCGCCCAGGGTGAACTGCTCGGTGAAGGGTACGTCCGGGGAGCTGAGCCCACATTTCAGCCTTATGCTGAGGGTGTTCCTGGAAAGGAAGGTGAAGTAGGATTCGGTGGTCAGGTAGAACTTGAAGTAGTTCGGTCCCCCGAACATTCCCCTCTCCCAGAGGACCTCGGTGCGCCTCCCCCTGCGAGGGAAAGGGTACCTGTCCAAAGTATCGAAGGACACCCTCAGCCGCGCGGACCTCACCTCGAAGCTTCCCCTCGGATATCCGTATCCCCCCACCTCCTCCATCCATCCCCCCTCCCCTCTGAGCTCTAAGGATATGTCCCCGAGCCTCCTTATTTGCTTGCCGAGGGAGGCAAGGAGGAACCCGGACCTTCGCCTGTATTCGCCCACCCTCTCCCATTCCTCGAAGATGTAGCCCCGTTCGACCTCGTGCCCGAGGCGGAAGGAGAAGGTCCAATACGTCCTGAGGAACCTGTCCATGCAGAAGTTGAGGGTATAGACCTGTCTGCGCTCCCCCAGGACCACCGAGGAGCGGAGCCTCCCGCCGGTCCCGAGTACGTTGTCGTACCCGAGTTCTGCGAGCATCTCGGAGCGCTTCCTCCTGTCGAAGTGGAGCCCCAGACGGACGACGCTGTAGGGATGTTCCCTGACGGAAATGGTGAGGGCCACTCCCTTCCCCCTCCTTCGGAGGTGCACCGAGACCCTGTCGAAGAGGCCGGTGCCGTATATCTGTTCCACACCTCGCTTCACCTTTCCCACGTGGAAGACTTCCCCGACCTTCAACGGGAACTCCCTCAGCACGACGTAACTGCGGGTCGTCCTGTTCCCCTCAACATCTATTCTTACGAGCCTCCCCTCATCTACCTCGAGCTTCCCGTCCTCAAGCTCTGCCGTGGCGAGGATGTACCCCCTCCGGATATACTCCCTCTCCACCGCTTCCTCGGGGCTTAAGCCCTCATTCCTTCCCTCCCTTACCACCTCACGGAGCCGTTCGTCCGAGATCAAGGTATTACCTTCGAAGATGAGGTTAAGGGGAAGCTCGCCCGTACTCTCGTCCCTTTCGGTACCGTCCAGAAGGTCTAGGAGTTCGGGGAGCTTCTTCTCCATCTCTTCTTCTCCGAGGACGATGAGAGAATCCACCTTCCTGTAATCGAACGAGGAATATCCCTCCAGCTTGGGTGCCACCACGAAGTCGGCCATCTCAAGTTGTTCCCTCAGTTCGTCGGTCATGAGGATGGTCGTGACCTGGTCGGCTATCTCTAAAGGAGTTCTGAGGGCACCCCCGGTTCTGAGGGGAGCCGACGTGTCCACCGCTATAACGAAGTCCGCCCCCATCTCCCTCACCGTCTCTACGGGGACAGGTTCCTTGAGCCCACCGTCTGCGAGCCACCTTCCCCTCCAAGGGTGAGGGAAGAAGAGCAGAGGTACAGAAATGCTTGCGAGCATCGCCTCGGATAGGTCCCCACGGCCTATGGCGACCTTCCCTCCCGTGACTATGTCCGTGGCCACGGCCCTGTAAGGGATGGGAAGTAAGTCGAAGTCACCTCCACAGAGGTAGGAAGCCCTCGCCGTAAGGGTCCACAGGAAGTGGGCCAGGCGCTGGCCCCTGGTCAATCCCTTGGGAAGTTCAGGCCTGAGCCACTGGAACCTCACCTGGAGCAGGCTCCTGTCCTCCTCCTCCCTCATGCCCGGGAAGAGGGAGGTGCGCGGGGGGGAATCCTCTATGAACGCCCCCCAGTCCACCCTGCGGGCCAGGGCTTCTATCTCCTCCGCCGAATAACCAGCGGCGTACAGCCCTCCTATCACCGCTCCTATGCTCGTGCCAGCTATCCTGTCCACCTTCACCCCGGCCCTCTCCAACACCTTAAGGACTCCTATCTGGGCCAGACCCCTGGCACCCCCTCCGCTGAGGGCAAGGCCTAAGGTGCCGGATGCGAGCGAAGGCCAGAGTATGACCAGGAAGCTCAACTTCCACATGCTGCCCCCTTCAGGAGGGACATTAGGGTCAGGGCGTTCTCCACGGCGTATCCTTTGTAGTCGTTGTTGAAGTATACGAACGTCTCCTCGACCCTCTCGTCCAAGGACCTTACGATCTCAGCCCAGGCCCTCAGTTCCTCTTCCGTATACCTGTGGGAGTACCAGGACTTTGAGCCGTGAAGACGTACATATGCGAAGGAGGCCGTGACCTCGGGCAAGGTCCTGAGTCCCGGAGCGCTCACTATACAATAAGCTATCCCTGCCTCCTTCAAAAGACTTAATGTCTCCTTCCCCAACCACCTCTCGTCCCTGAACTCTATCGCGTACCTGAACCCTGCGGGAAGCCCCTCCAAGAAAGTTGAGAGCTTCCCAAGGTCGGGTCCGAACTTAGGGGGAAGCTGGAAGAGCACGGGCCCGAGTTTATCCTTTAAGGGGGAGAGCCTTCCGAGGAAGGCCCTCAGGGACTCCCCGGAAGCACCGAGCCTCCTCCTGTGGGTGAACGTCCTGTGCGCCTTGACGGAGAATACGAACCCTTCCGGGGTGATCTCGGCCCACCTTTCTGCGGTGCGTTCGGAGGGGAAGTGGTAGAAGGTGTAGTTGACCTCCACCGTTGGGAAGTGCCGGGAGTAAAAGGGAAGTTGACCTTCCTTCGGAAGGTCAGGAGGGTAGAAGACCCCGGTCCAGTGGGGGTAGACGTATCCAGAAGTGCCCACGTAGACCACCTAAGGCTCCCGAAGCTCCGTCACCTATGAGGGCCGGTTACGTAAGGTCCCTCCCTTCGACGAGGCCGAAATATAGCCCAATTTGGGCGATAAGTCAAGGCTCATCAGGGAACATCCCTGTGATATCTGGAAATCTACCTTAAAAGAAGAGATAAGACTAAGCTAAAATTATACAAGAGCTTTTTGTCAAACATCGTCCGAAATCACTATGGTCTTGCTTTTGGAGCGGAGGTGTTATATATTAAGGTCCTGTAAAGAAACTTGTAAGTCCGCTCTGAGAAAGGAGGTGAAAGGATGACCCGTGAGGAGCTAGTAGGGAAGGTGGCAGCCGCGGCCGGTATCTCCAAGGCCAAGGCCAACGAGGTGCTCGGCGCCACCCTGGACGCCATAGTTGAGGCGCTGGGCAGGGGGGACAAGGTGACCCTGGTAGGGTTCGGCACGTTCCAGGTTGCAACCCGTAAGGCGAGGACGGGCCGCAACCCCAGGACCGGGGAGAAGATAGACATTCCAGCCACCAAGGTCCCCAAGTTTAGGCCCGGCAAGAGGCTCGTAGAGGCCGTGCGTAAGTGAAATGGTGAAGTGAGTGAATTCACCTCTGGGGCAGGGAACAACCCCTGCCCCTAAAGTATGTGGAGAGGGACATGCCAGCTAAGGTCGTGGTAGGAGCGCAGTGGGGGGACGAAGGTAAGGCCAAGGTCGTGGACTTCCTGAGCGAGTCGGCGGATGTGGTTGTGAGGTTTCAGGGGGGGGCAAACGCGGGGCATACGGTGGTCACAGGCGGGAGGGAGTTCGTCTTCCACCTCGTGCCGGCCGGCGTCCTCCATCCGGGGAAGGTCGGGGTCATAGGGAACGGGGTCGTGGTGGATCCGGAGGCTCTGTTGGAGGAGATGGATAGGTTGGAAAGGATCGGGGTGGACGTGGAAGGGAGGCTCTTCGTAAGTAAGGACGCGCACCTGGTCATGCCCTACCACAAGGTACTGGACAGGGTCATGGAGGAGCACAGGGGTAAGAGGATAGGTACCACGGGCAAGGGGATAGGTCCCTGTTACAAGGACAAGGCGGGCAGGGTAGGGATAAGGGTCGGGGACCTAATGGAGCTTGAAGTCTTCAGAGCGAAGTTGCATACAGCGTTGGACGTCCACAACCGCATCCTATCCTCCTACGGGGAGCCTCCTTTGGACGAAGAGGAGATATTCTCACGATGTAGGAAATTTGTGGAGAGGATGGCGCCTCTTGTGGCCGACACCTCCCTGATCCTCAACAGGGCACTGGACGAGGGTAAGAAGGTGCTCTTCGAGGGGGCGCAGGGGACCCTCCTTGATCTGGACCACGGGACGTATCCCTTCGTGACCTCGTCCAACACGACCGCAGGAGGGGCGTGTACCGGGACAGGTGTGGGTCCCACAAGGATAGATGAGGTCGTCGGGGTGGCCAAGGCCTACACCACGAGGGTGGGGGAGGGCCCCCTCCCCACGGAATTTGAGAGGGAAATGGAGGAGGAGATGAGGAGGAGGTGGGGGGAGTACGGGGCGACGACCGGGAGGGGAAGGAGGTGTGGATGGTTCGACGCCGTGGCCGTGCGCTACGCTGCTATGGTGAACGGATTTACATCCTTAGCCCTCACGAGGTTGGATTCCCTGGAGGGGATGGACCCGGTCAAAATCTGTGTAGCGTACGAACACGACGGCCGCATCACCGAGGAATTCCCGAACTCCGCCGAGCTTTTGGGAAGGTGCAGGCCGGTGTACGAGGAGCTTCCGGGCTGGGAGGGGCATACATCCTCGGCCCGCTCCTGGGAGGAGCTTCCCGAGGGAGCCAGGGAGTACGTAAGGAGGGTAGGGGAGCTGGTGGGGGCGGAGGTCGTGCTGATATCCGTAGGTAGGGAGAGGGAGCAGACCATAGTGCTCGGGGAGCCCTGGCGATGACCTGGTCCTATTCGGACGCGGTCCGGTTCCTCTACAGGCTCGTCAACCATGAGAGGACCTTAAATTACAAGTACAAGAACGCCTTCAAGCTGGACCGGGTACACTACATGTTGAAGGCCTTAGGGAACCCTCACAAGAGCTTCCTCTCAGTGCACGTGGCCGGGACCAAGGGAAAGGGTTCCACCGCGGCCATGGTGGCCTCGGTGCTCGGGAGGGCGGGTTACAAGGTAGGACTTTACACCTCGCCGCACTTAGTCTCGTTCAGAGAGAGGATCCGCACGGACGGCAGGAAGATCTCCGAGGAGGAGTTCTCCTGCCTCATGGCCGAGGTCTCCCCCCTCGTGACCTTCTCCCCCGAGGGACGGAGCAGCCACTCCTTCTTCGATGTGCTCACCGCCGTAGCCTTCCTCCACTTTCGCAGGGAGGGGGTCGATTGGGCCGTAGCGGAGGTCGGGATGGGGGGGAGGTTGGACGCGACGAACGTGCTCTCCCCCGAAATCTGCATCTTAACTCCTATAAGCTACGACCACATGAAGTTCCTCGGAAGCACCCTCTCCGAGATCGCGTACGAAAAGGCGGGGATCCTGAAACCCGAAGTGCCGGCCATAGTGGCCCCTCAGGACGGGGAGGCCATGGAGGTTATAAGGGAGGTGGCCTCGGAGCGCGGGGTCCCACTAGTGGATGTCGGGAGGGAGTACAGATGGGAGCGGACGGCGATGAGGGATGACGGGGAGGAGTTCCTAATAGAGGGCCCGTGGGGGAGGTACGAGGTCTTCGTACCCCTCCTGGGGGAACATCAGGGGCTCAACGCCGCCGTCGCCGTGGCGGCCGTGGATCTGCTCAGGTCCCGTGGCTTGGAGGTCCCGGAGGAGGCGGTCCCCGAGGGGCTTTCCTCCCTGCGCCTCTTGGGAAGGATATCCGTGGTCGGGAGGGAACCGTGGGTCGTGGTGGACGTGGCCCACAACGCCGCCTCGGCGGAGAGGCTAAGGAAGGTCTTGGAGGAGAGGTTCCTCGGAAGTGGGAGGCTGTTTTTGGTCTTTGCCCTCCTCAGGGACAAGGACCTCCCGAGGATGGCCGAGGTCCTGGGACCCGTAGCTCACAGGGCCTTCCTCCCCCGTCTGGACACGCCCAGGGCCGCGCCCCCCGAGGGGATAAGGGACGTCCTTTCGGGATACGTTCCGTGCGAGGTGTACGATAGCGTGCACGACGCTATATCAGAAGCTCTTGAGGGGGCGGGTAGGAGGGATGTGGTGGCGGTCGTCGGGTCGTTCATGTTGGCCGAACAGGCGATCTACTACTTCGGACTCGATGTACCTTAGGAGGGAACATGGAGGTGGTCTTTCTGGGAACAGCAGCCGCCGAAGGATGGCCTGGGCTCTTCTGCGAGTGTGAGAACTGCCGCAGGGCGAGGGAGGCCGGAGGTAAGAACGTCCGCACCAGGACCTCGCTCCTTGTGGACGGGATCTACATGGTGGACTTCCCTCCCGACAACTACGTCCACGTTCTGAGGGGGGACCTGGTCCTCTCCAAGGTGGAGTACATATTCGTGACCCACGCCCACCAGGACCACTTCTACCCCGAGGACATAAATATGAGGGCAGAACCCTTCGCCCACATAGATCGAAGGAGAACTTTGCACGTATACGGGAACAGGAAGGTAGGGGAGTGGCTCTCGGGGGTGAACATGGAGAAGGCAGGTGCAAAGTACCATCCCCTGAGACCCTGGGACGAGTTCGTGGCAGGGGATATGAAAGGGAAAGCGCTCCCGGCGGACCATGCGGAGGACCAGGAGGCCTTCCTCTACTTGCTCGAGGAGGATGGGAGGAAGCTGTTCGTGGGGTTCGACACGGGGTGGTTCCCGGAGGAAACCTGGAGGGCTTTGGAAGGGGTAGAGATAGACCTGGCGGTACTGGACTGCACGAACGGGAGGCTCGGAGGGAGGAGGGGACATATGGGGATAGAGGCCGTGGTCGAGGCCAAGTCGAGGATGGAGGAGATAGGGGCTTTGAAGCCGGGTTCCAAGGTCATAGCCACCCACTTCTCACACAACGGCGGGCTTCTGTACGGTGAGCTTGTGGATGCCCTTTCGAGCTTCGGGATAGAGGTCGCCTACGATGGGATGAGGGTGGAGGTGTGATCAGTCGAGCCTGAACTTCTCCCCTAAGTATATCTTCCTCGCCTCCGGGTCGCTGGCCAGAAACTCGGCCGAGCCTTCCACAAGTATCTTTCCGTCCGCCATTATGTAAGCTCTGTCGGTTATGCTCAACGTCTCTCGCACGTTGTGGTCGGTTATCAACACCCCTATGCCCCAATCCCTGAGCTGTACCACTATCCTCTGGACGTCCTCCACCGCTATAGGGTCCACCCCCACGAACGGCTCGTCCAGCAGCATAAACT
>DTYS01000006.1 GCA_012961755.1 Candidatus Latescibacterota bacterium | reverse complement strand
TATTTCGTATCTAAAAAGATGGTGGGCGATACTGGACTCGAACCAGTGACCTCCACGATGTGAGCGTGGCGCTCTAGCCGTCTGAGCTAATCGCCCACCCCGGAAGTGGGCCCACCAGGACTCGAACCTGGAACCTAGGGATTATGAGTCCCCCGCTCTGACCGGTTGAGCTATGGGCCCATTGTGGTGCTATAAGATATAATAAAACTTCTCAAAGGTCAAGAGTCTTGTGAGCCGCTTGACAGGTTCCGGGAAATTGGCTATTTTTGTCACAGGTTGGATAACGGAAGGAGGGATATATGCCTGAACTGCCCTTAGGTGTCATAGTGGGCCTGAGAGAGGAGCCGGAGGAGTCGGTGAGGAAGGTGCACGACCTGGGCCTCCCCACGTGCCAGATATCCTGTTGGCGCTCAGATCTGCTGACCGAGGAGGTGGCCCACAGGCTCGGGGAGGCGGCGGAGAGGTACGGGGTGAAGATCACCACCATATGGACCGGGTACCCAGGTCCTGCGGTCTGGAACTTGGTGGACGGGCCTTCCACAATAGGCCTCGTGCCGAGGAGGTGGAGGAAGGAGAGGCTCGAGGCCCTCAAGAGGGGTTCGGACTTCGCCCACATGCTCGGGGTCGGGAGCATAACGACACACGTCGGGTTCATACCCGAAAACCCCAAGGCCGAGGACTACCTGACCTTGATACCCCTGCTCAGGGAAATAGCGGAATACTGCGGGGAGAGGGGGCAGTGCTTCTGCTTCGAGACGGGACAGGAGACGCCCGTGACCTTGCTCAGGACCATGGAGGACGTGGGGACCGGGAACTTGGGGGTGAACCTGGACCCAGCCAACCTGCTCATGTATGGGAAGGCCAACCCGGTAGACGCCTTAGACATAATTGGGAAGTTCGTGAGGGGAGTCCACGCGAAGGACGGGGAGTACCCGACGGACGGCCGGTCCCTCGGGAAGGAGAAGCCCTTAGGGGAGGGGAGGGTGAACTTCCCCGTGCTCATACCTAAGCTCAAATCCTTAGGGTATTCCGGACCCATAACCATAGAGAGGGAGGTATCCGGGGAGCAGCAGGTGAGGGATATACTCAGGGCCAAGGAGATCCTCGAACCCCTCTGCAAGGGATGATCCTCCTCTGGTCGGTCGTAGGATGCGCCTTATGGGCTGGGGAGCTTCCCTATGAAGAGGTGGTCGTGGTGGGGAACGGAACCCGGGGCCCGTACGACCTCCGGGGATATATAGTCGTGAAGGGAACCGAGGAGGTGTGCTACGGGGGAAGGAAGTTGGGGAGGGAGGAGTACAGCTTAGAGGAGGGGCTGAGGCTCAGCTTTCCGCTTCCCGTCGGGGACACCCTCAGGGTGCGCTTCAGGGCCCTTCCCTTGAGGAGGTACTACGGGTTCGGGACTTCCGACCGTAACCCTCCCGAGGTCCGCCTCAAGGTAGGGGGGAGCAAGTCCGTAGGAATTTCCGTCGGTTCGGAGAAGGGGGTGTCCTTGGAGCAGTCCCTCCACCTGAGGGTATCGGGCGATGTAGGGGGGATGAAGGTCCTGGCCGTGCTCTCGGACAGGGACCTCCCCTTCCAGCCCGAGGGGACGACCCAGGGGCTCGAGGAGATGGACAAGGTCCTCGTGAAGGTCTCGGGCGGGAGGTTCTCCGCAACCTTCGGGGACTACGAGGTA
>DTYS01000005.1 GCA_012961755.1 Candidatus Latescibacterota bacterium | reverse complement strand
GTTGAGGGGGAAGGAGGGGAGGTTCCGCCAGAACCTGCTCGGGAAGAGGGTGGACTACTCCGGGAGGGCCGTGATAGTAGTCGGGCCGGAGCTCAAGCTCCATCAGTGCGGCCTCCCGAAGACCATGGCTTTGGAGCTCTTCAAGCCCTTCGTGATACACAGGCTCGTGGAGAAGGGGGTAGCACAGACAGTGAAGAGCGCCAAGAGGATGATAGAGAGGGAGCGTCCCGAGGTCTGGGATGCCCTGGAGGAGATAATAAAGGACCACCTCGTGCTCCTCAACCGTGCTCCTACCCTCCACAGGCTCTCCATTCAAGCCTTCCAGCCCGTGCTCGTAGAGGGTAAGGCGATAAAGATCCATCCCTTGGTGTGCGCGGCCTTCAACGCGGACTTCGACGGGGACCAGATGGCGGTCCACGTGCCGCTTTCCTTCGAGGCGCAGATAGAGGCCTCGGTCTTGATGCTCTCCAGCCAGAACATACTGCTCCCGGCAAACGGCTCGCCCGTGGTCGTGGCCAACCCGCAGGACATAGCTTTGGGGTGTTACTACCTCACGAAGATGAAGAGGGGCGGGAAGGGCTCGGGTAAGAAGTTCGCAAACCCCGAGGAGGCCATACTCGCCTACGAGTACGGTGTAGTGGACCTCCACAGTGACATATGGGTGAGGGTGGACGGGGAAATGGTGGAGACCACCGTGGGGAGGTTGCTCTTCAACGAGATACTTCCCAAGGGCTTCGGTTTCGTGAACGAGTTGCTCAACAAGAAGCGGCTCCAGGAAATCGTCTCCCTGCTGTACAGGAGGTACGGTAACCGGCGCACCGCGGAGTTCCTGGACAAGTTTAAGGGGATAGGTTACAAGTACGCCACACTCTCGGGCCTCACCATAAGCATGGACGATGTCATAGTCCCTGAGGAGAAGCAGGAGCTTATAGAAAGGGCCCTCAAGGAGGTCGAAGCGATACATCAGCAGTACAAGAGGGGGGTCATAACCGACGGGGAAAGGTACAACAAGGTTATAGACGTCTGGACCCACACCAGGACCGAGGTGACCAAGGTCCTCTTCAGGAGGCTCCAGGAGGCGGACGGCGGCTTCAACCCTGTGTTCATGATGCACGATTCGGGTGCTAGGGGCAGCGAAGAGCAGGTGAGCCAGCTGGGCGGGATGAGGGGGCTCATGACCAAGCCCCAGAGGAGGCTCACAGGAGGTGAGATAATAGAGACCCCTATAACTGCCTCCTTCAAGGAGGGTCTCTCGGTGTTGGAGTACTTCCTCTCCTCTCACGGGGCGAGGAAGGGCCTCGCGGACACGGCCCTGAAGACTGCGGAGGCGGGGTACCTCACCAGGAGGATGGTCGATGTGGCCCAGGATGTAGTGGTCACCGAGGAGGACTGCGGGACCGTGAGGGGGATAGAGGTGAGCGCCCTCAAGGAGGAGGACAGGGTGGTGGAGCCCCTCTCGGAGAGGATATTGGGGAGGGTGGCCTTGGAGGACGTCGTGGACCCCGCGACGGGGGAGATAATCGTCCCTGCGGGGGAGGAGATAACCGAGGAGGCGGCGGAGAAGATAGAACGGGCGGGCATAGAGACGGTGCTCATAAGGTCCGTGCTCACCTGCGAGGCGAGGTACGGGGTC
>DTYS01000004.1 GCA_012961755.1 Candidatus Latescibacterota bacterium | reverse complement strand
GGCCCTCGGTCCGGTGGTGAGCGAGTACGGCGCCAAGGGGCTCGCGTGGTGGAAGGTGGACCCCGACGGCGGCGGCCAGGTTGCCGAGGCCGGCTGGCCCCCCATCGAACTTCTCTATTAGGGTGAGCAATATCCTCTTGTCCATCTCGTCCAGGCCCCTCTCGTCCACCCGAAGCATGTTCAGGGCCCTGTCGGCCACTTCCTTCGTGATCGTCCCTCCTGCCCTAACCTGGGCGTAGTCCCTCACGCGCCTGAGGAGCCTGTTCGCCACCCTCGGAGTGCCCCTGGACCTCTTAGCTATCTCTCTTGCCCCCTCCTCTCCTATCTCTATCCCCAGTATCCTCGCCGAGCGGAGGACTATCTTCGTGAGGTCCTGAACGCTATAGAAGTCCACCCTGTCGACTATCCCGAACCTCGCCCTGAGGGGTGCCGTAAGGAGTCCTATCCTGGTGGTAGCCCCCACCAAGGTGAAGGGCTTGAGGGGAAGACGCACCGATCGTGCGCTCGGGCCGGCGTCTATGAGGATGTCTATGGCGTAATCCTCCATAGCAGCGTAGAGGTACTCCTCGACGGTCCTGTTCATACGGTGTATCTCATCTATGAACAGCACGTCCCTCTCCTTGAGGTTCGTGAGGATTCCGGCCAGGTCCACGGGCCTTTCGAGCACCGGTCCCGATGTCACCTTTATGTCCACCCCGAGTTCCTTAGCTATTATGTGGGCCAGTGTGGTCTTCCCCAGGCCGGGAGGACCGTAGAGCAGCACGTGGTCCAGGGCCTCCCCCCTCACCTTGGCAGCCTCTATAGCTATCTTGAGCCTCTCCTTCAGTTCCTCCTGGCCCGGGAAGTCCTCGAAGCGGGTCGGCCTTATGGACCTTTCGAATTCTGCCTCGCCCCTTATCGGCTTGGGCGTGGTTATCCTCTCCATGTTACCCGAAAAGCTCCTTTGCCTTGGATGCCACGTTTTCTCCAAGCTTCAGGCACCTTTCGGCGTAGAGTCCCTCAGGGCTCCTGGCGGACACGGCACCGAAGTGCAGGTACGGATAGCCCCTCGTTATCCCTCCGGAGTATATAAGCATCCCCCTAACGAGCATCCCGGCTATGAGCACCATCTCCGCGAAATCCGCCCCTCCGCCCCCCGGCCAGTTCTGGGAGACGAACACTCCCCCGAGCTTGCCCGATAGGTCCACATCCACCGTGTCCAGGAATTTCTTCATCTGCCAGCTCGGCGAACCCTCATAGGTCGGACATCCTAAGAGGACGGCCTGTGCGCCTTCTAAGAAGGCCCTGTCCAGGTCACCTACGGACATGACCTTCGCCTCCACCCCTTGGACCTTCAGACATCCCTCCCTTACGAGCTCGGCCATCTTTCTGGTGTTCCCGGTCTCCGAGTGGTAGACTACGGCCACCTTGATCATAATCACCTCCACTTTACAACGCCCGCCATACCTCACGGACGAAGGAGATACCGTCCTTTATGGCCTCGATCCCGCCGACCTCAGGAGCTACCGAAACCCAGCCTGAGAACCTCCTCGCCTTGAGGAGCGCGAGCAGGCCCTCTACGTCGACCATCCCCTCGCCCAAGGGTACCGGCTCCATATTCGGACCAAGGTCCCCGAGCCTTATATGGGCGATCCTTCCCCAGGCCTCCCTGACGATTCCGGTGGGGTCCTCCCCCGAGCGCACGGTCTGTGCCACATCCAAACTTAGGTAGATATGAGGTCTCTCCCAGAGGGGCCTGAGTTCATCTGCCGAGGTCCCGGCGGTCCCCTCCACCGCCAGCCGGGTGTACCTAGCCTTGGCATAACGGGAGGCTTCCTCCAGCCCCCTCCTCGCCCTCTCCAGGACCTCTCCGGGCACCGCCCCTCCTGGCCACGATATGGGGATCCTCACGAGATCGGTCCTGAAGAGCCTGGCCAGGTCCACGCCCCTTCCCACGAGCTCGACCTGTCTCCTGCGCTCGTCCTCCTCACGGAGCAGGATGTCCACATCCAGGACCACCATGGAGATCCTGAGTCCCCTCACCCTGAGGAAGTCGGAGAACAAGGAGATCTCAGAAGGACGGACGGTCTCCAGGTACCTCTGGTGAAGCTCTATACCGTTCAGCTTGAGCTTCGAGGCCATCTTTATCCAATCTTCGAAGCTTACCCTCCTCTCCTCGAAGATCTCCGGGAAGAGCCCCAGGGGCAGGCAGCTCAATTTAAGCTTCGGCTTACGGGAGAACAGGGCCATGACCTTCCTCCTGTTCCCAGAGGGCACTCGTCCGGTCCCTCCTCGAACCACCCCCGCACTAGACGGACGAGTTCCTCGAGGGAGCGGACCTTCCTGAACCCTACTGGCAACGAATCCAAAAATGTCCTGCCGTACTTCGAGCTCACCGCCCTTCCGTCCAGGACGACCACCACGCCCCTGTCGTTCCTGTGGCGTATGAGCCTTCCGAACCCCTGGCGGAACTTTATGACCGCCTCGGGGAGCGAATACTCCCAGAACGGGTCCCTCCCCTCCTCGCGAAGCCTCTCGCACTTGGCCTCCACCAAGGGCTCGGTGGGGACGGAGAACGGGAGACGGACTATGACGAGCACCTCCAAAGCCTCCCCCGGCACGTCCACCCCCTCCCAGAAGCTGTCGGTGCCCAGAAGCACTGACCCGACCTCCTCCCTGAACCTTTTGGCCAGGAAGGACCTAGTTCCATCCAGGCCCTGTCCCAGGAGAAGCACCCCCTCACCTCCCAGCTCCTCCCTCAGGGAGCAGTGCACGTCCCTGAGCATACGGTGGGAGGTAAAGAGCGCCAAGGTGCCCCTCCTGACCTCGAGAGCGAGCGCCCTCAGGACCTCTTCCACAGCCTCCTCGTAGCCTTCCTCCTTGGGAGATGGGAGGAAGGTAGGGACGCACACCAGGACCTGGCTTTCGTAGTCGAACGGGGAACCTACCTTGAGCGTCCTCACCCTCCCGGCCTGGGAGTCGCCCAGGCCGAGCCCCTCGATCATGTAACCGAAGTCGCCTCCTACGGCGAGCGTGGCGGACGTCATCACCACGGTCCTCATCTTCCCGTAGAACTCCTCCAGGAAGGGGGCACGTCCAGGGGGGCGGAGCAGAGCTTTACTTCCGTCCTTCCCTCCCCGGGAGGAAGCTCGGCCCAGTAGACGAAGTCCTCCCTACCGACCTCCGTGGTGAACTTCAGGTCCTCGGCCAGCTCCCCTACAGCGTCCCTCACCGCATCGAGCTCCGCCCTCCACTCCTCCGCGTCCGCTACCTTCTCCTCCTCGAGCCACCCTCCGAGCACGTTCAACCCCTCGCAGAGGCTCCTCAGCCCGCGGAGGAGCCCCTCTAAGTGCTCCAGGACTTCCTCGAAGAACTTCCCGTCCCTTATCCTCACCTTCGCGCCGTAGGGCCCGGGATCGGGGAACCTCCCGGCAAGCTCGCCGAAGAACCTCTCCCCAGCCTCCTTCACGTCCCCACAGAGGACTATCAGCTCCCCTATCTTCCCTAAGATTGCCGACCTTCCCGGGGCGTCGGTCGCCTTAAGTTCGGCCCCGAGGGCGGCGAGTATCCCGGACTCCGCCTCACCTCCCTCGTAGAGCTTAGAGATGAGGGAGCGTAGCCTCCAGGGGGACAGCTCCCTCCCCAGATGTTGAGAGGCCACCTTCTCCAATGTGTGGGCTTCGTCGAATATTATGTTCCTGTAGTCCCCGAGGACGCTGTGTTCGGCCGCGAGGTCGGAGAACACGAGGGAGTGGTTGACCACGACTATGTGTGAACCCAACGCCCTCCTCCTGGCGGACATGGCGAAACAGACGTCGTAGAAGGGACATCCGTTCCCGAGACACGAACCGGCCTCGGAACAGAGCTTCCCCCACAGCCCCCTCCGGGGAAAGCCGGCGTGCTCCTCCACATCCCCGGTCTCGGTCTCCTGGGCCCAGAGGACCAGATGGAGCAGGAGCCTCCTTTCGTGCCTGTTCAGCTCCGAGATCCCATCCCTGAATAGCCTCTCCCACCTCCTCCTGCAGAGGTAGTTCCCCCTTCCCTTTACCAAAGCCGCCCTGAACGGGACGCCGAGGGCGTCCCTCAGGAAGGGTATGTCCTTAAAGAAGAGCTGGTCCTGGAGGTTCTTCGTATGGGTGGAGACTACGGTTCGGTCGCCGTTAG
Source organism: Candidatus Latescibacterota bacterium (assembly GCA_012961755.1). GTDB lineage: Bacteria > Latescibacterota > 4484-107 > B68-G9 > B68-G9 > B68-G9. Next base: position 8,653 of record DTYS01000004.1, on the reverse strand, counting down.
CTGCACACCAAAGCACCGCCGGCACGAGGTAGGCTAAGGATTTCCCTGTCCCTGTCCCTGCTTCCGCTAAGAGTACCTCCCCCTTGTTGAAGGCCCTGCATACGGCCTTCGCCATCAGGACCTGCTGGGGCCTGTGCTCGTAGCACGGAAGCCGCTCCGAGCATACACCTCCTTCTCCGAGGACCTCCTCCACGGCTTCCTCCGGGACCTCCTCGGGGGGTTCCCTCGGGGATAGGGCCTTGGGAGGTTCGTGCTTCCTTCCACCTATCCTCGGAGGGGAACCGGCCGACCTCCTGAGCGCCTCCAAGAAGACCTCCTCGAGTTCGGTCCCGTGGGCCACATAGGCCATCCTCTCGAGGGTCCTGGGGTCCTTGGACGAAAGCTCGTCGAGAAGCTCTAAGAAGGTGGAGGCCAACCCCTCCGCCGCCGAGAGGACATCGTCCTCCCGGACCCCGAGGGCGCCGAGCCCGTAATCCCCCGCCCACCAGCGCGTCGTCCTTGCCAACGCCTCGACCTCCCAGATCGGCCCCCTCCAGGCCCCGAACCTGCCCATCCTCGTCCTGTAGTCCTCGATCCCCTGGACCAGGTCCCAGGAGTGCACCACGACCGGACGTCCTGAGACGAAGGCCTCCAAGGAAGGAAGGGCATCCGAGGGGACCCTCAGCCTATCCCTCACCTTCCCCTCCTCCAGTAGCACCGCCCCGACCTCACCTCCCAGGACGTGCAGGCAGACGAAGGACCTCATGCCGTCCACCTCGGCCTCACGGGCTCCCTGACCTCCAAGGTCATCCTTCCATCCTCCTCGGAGATCACGATGTACCTCCTCCAGTTGCCGTCGTCCCTGGGAAGGGGGTCTCCGGAGCCATCGAAGGAGAGGTGACAACCCCTGCTCTCCCTCCTCGTCGCGGCCGCCCTAAGTATCATTTCCCCTAAGTCCAACATGAGGGAGGTCTCAGCGGCGAACGCGAGCCCCTCCTCGTCCACCGCCATCCCTACCTCCTTGAGCCTCAGAATCCTTTCCAGTCCCTCCCTGAGCCCTCGTTCCGTCCGCACCACCCCCGCGCAGGTGGACATCACCTCCTTGAGCTCCCTCCTGACCTCGGAGGCTGGGGTGCCCTTCTTGAGCTCCTCGAGCTCCGTCAGGACCTCCTTCAGGTTCGGCCTGGACGCACCCGCAGCCCACCTTGCGGCACTCTCCCCTGCTATCCTCCCGAACACCTGACAGTCCAGAAGGGAGTTCCCGCCTGGACGCTTAGCGCCGTGTTGGCCACCCGCGACCTCCCCAGCAGCGTAGAGCCCCGGGACGGACGTCCCTCCGTCGGGACGTATCTTGACACCTCCCTGGAAATGTTGCACTGCGGGGGCTAACTCAAGTAGGTCCCCCCTTGTGAGGTCCAAGCCCCTTTCCCTGAGCCACTCCACGGACTGAGGGTTTATGGCGAGGAGCCTTGCCAGGGGGTCCCTCGAAAACCTACGCTCTGAAAGGTCCACGCCCTTGGACCTATACCAGCCCAGGATCTCCGGGTCAACCCGGGACCAGTCCAGGGCTTCAGGGTTCCGGGAGAAGTCGAGGAAGACCTTCTCCCCCCTACCCACTTCCCTCTGGACCGCGACATCTATCCTGCTCGTGGGCTCCTCGTACATAGCAGGCCAGCTCGCACCCTTACGGAAGAGCATGTCCACGACCTCGCACGGCCGTAGGTCCGAAAGGTACCTGTACAGGAACTCCTCCCCCCTGCCGTTTACGAGCCTCGGAAGGGCCCTGAAGAAGCTTCCCGAACATGCGAGCTTGGTCCTCACCGAACAGAGGCCTATCTGGAGGAACTCCATGTTTACAAGTTCTGCACCGGCCCTGTACGCCAGGCCGTACCCGCTCCCCGTCGTTCCCGGAGGATATGCGTTCACCTTGAAGATCTCCCCTCCCCCGCCCGTGGTAAGCACCACCGCACCCGTCCTCACTACGAGGAGGTCGCCCGTGGACTCGTCCACGCACAGCGCGCCCGTCACACGACCGTCGGCCTTCAGGAGCCTCACGACCGCCAGGTGCTCCCTCACTGGTATCCCGAGGCGTCCGACCTCACGTACCAGCGCCTCCTCTATGTGGTTGGCGGTATAGGGGCCCGTATAGCAAGCCCTGGCGTACTTGGAACCGTCGGTGACGAACTGGTCCGGAAGGCCGTCGGGCCTCCTTACGAAGGGCACCCCGATGGATTCTAAGTAATAGAACGCCTCGGCAGAGCCCTTGGCCAATATCTCGGCCAGGTCGGCGTCCGAGACTTCGCCCCCGCCGAAGTATATGTCCTCCGCGTGATACTTCCACGAATCCGGTCCACCTGGCTCGGTGTGGGGTAAGGTTGCGTGGAACGCCATCCTGTCGGAACAGGCAAGCGCCGTAGCACCGCTCCTGCCGAACTTCCCTTTGGTCAGGATTAGGACCTTCCTCGGGTCTCCGAAGGCGTCCGCCGCGGCGATCGCGGCCCTGAGACCTGCCCCCCCTGCCCCTATAACCAAGACCGAAAAGTAAACTTCAGCTAAGTCCACCATGACGGGACCACCCCAGGTCGGCCGAAGCCCGTCGGATTACCTCGCCAGCTTCGAGGCCCTCCAATATGCCGGGAACTCCTCCCTGAACCAGTCGTCCGGGGAGAGGATCAGGGCGTTGAAGCCTCCCCAGGTCCACCTCGAGACCCTTTCCTTCCCCGATATCCTCCTGAAGTCCTCCCTCCTCCCCTCCTGCGGCAGCCGGACCGCTTCGCTGAGCTTCTCGATCATCGCCATATACCTGTAATGTATCCTCCCCTCCATGTAAGGTAGGAGTTTCTCCGGCTCCGTGACCCTCACCCTCGGGCAGACCAGGCTTCCCTCCCAACGCCTGAAGATCTCTATCCAGGAGGCCGGCATGCCCCTCCCAAAACGCCTTATGGCCTCCTCTATTTCCTCACTTCCGAGGACCCCGTAAGTTCTGCAAACCAGAGGACGCACGGGGTAGACGACGCATCCGGGAAGGGAATCGTCCCTGAAGGGACACCTCAATGGCCATTCCTCCCTGAAGTTCAGCAGGTCCTCCCTACCCGGAAGATCGGTCCTCACGAAGTCCAAGATGTTCATGTACTCTATCGCATAGAGGGGGTACATCGTCACCCATCCCGCCCTCCTCTCCTCCTCGGAGAGCTGACAGCACTTCCCACAGTTGTCGCACTCCGTGGCCGGAACCTGAGAGTACAACACCTCGAGCTGTGCCCGCAGGACGCGGGGAAGACCTTGACAAACGGAGGTGGTCGTCATATCCTTAACCTGTCATGAGTGCCCTCAGTAGGAACCCGGCCCTCTGGGCCGCCGGGATCGCCGTATGCTCCCTGGTGGTCCTGGAATTGGCCGGATGGGCCCTGTACAGGAGGACGGAAGGGCTCTCCGAGCAGGACCTGGACTCCCGACTCAGGACCTTGGCCCAATGGACGGCCTTGCTCGTAGGCCCCGAACGGGCGGACGCCTTGGTCTCGGGGGAAGGATGGGCTGCGGACGAGCTCGCCCCCACCTTGAAGGCCGCCTCCGACGAAGGGGACCTTGAGAACATCTACTTCTTCGGGCCCGACCTCGAACTCAAATACGACATCAGAGGATACTACCGCCTCAGCGGAGGTTCCTTTCCTCCCTTTGCGCTCGGTCCCCTCCTCAGGGCCGCGGCGGGGCAGACCAGCTCCAGCCGACTTTACAAGGTCGGGGGGTCCTACCTCAAGAGCGCTTACGCTCCCGTCCGGGACGAAGGGGGACACGTGGTGGCGGTGATAGGGGTGGAGGGCTCCGCGGAGTACTTCAGCACCCTCTCGCACATAAGGAGGTACTTCGTAACCTTCGGCCTCTTCGGCCTCCTCCTGGCCGTGGCCATAGCGTCCCTCGCATATTATGCCCTCTCCTGGCTCTCGTCCGCGGAGGAGGCCCTGGCCAGGGCGGAGATCTCGGAAGCTATGGGGCGCATGGCTGCCCAGATGGCCCACGAAATCCGCAACCCCTTGAGCATCGTCCGCACTGCAGCTGTCAGGCTCCGCTCGAAATATGGAAAGAGCGTAGACCCTAGGCTCGTGGATTTCATATTGGAGGAGGTAGATCGGATAAGGGAGCTCACCGACCATTACCTGAGCCTCTCCAGGGAGGAGACCATAAACCCCGAACCCTGCGACCTCGTGGCTCTGATAAGGGATGTGGTGGACGCCTTCCCCAAGGACGGACCTAAGGTGGAGGTGGACCTCCCTCCCAAGTCGGTCGTTGTACACGTCGATCCAAACCGCATCCGCCAGGTTTTGCTGAACCTTCTCTCCAACGCCAAGGACGCCCTCTCCGAGGTCCCAGACCCTCGCATCCGCGTTTCCGTGAGGAAGTCCCGGAAGGGGGCCTACATCTCCGTAGAGGACAACGGTCACGGCGTCCCCCACGAGGTCAGGGAGAAGATATTCCATCCCTTCTTCACCACCAAGGAAAAAGGAAGTGGGCTCGGGCTTTACATAGTCCGGCGTATAGTTAGAGCCCACGGCGGAGAGGTCCACCTAAGAAGCCGCCCCGGCAGGACATCCTTCGTCGTTTTCCTCCCCTGGGGACCAAATATAAGATAACCTTCTCCGGAAGTCAAATCTTTGTAGCCCTTTTCCCGTCTTCAAAAAACTCTTGACAGTTCTCCGAAAGTTGTTTAATTATAAAACGTCGATCCCACGGAAAGTCGGAAAGGAGGGCGCTATGATCCGGGTAAGAGTGATGGCGGTAGGCGTAGAGCCTACGAGCAAATGGCCTTTCGTGTTGCTCAAGGACGACGAGAGCGGTATGGTGCTCCCCATAGGTATAGGGTTCTTCGAGGCCAACCAGATATCGATGAAGTTGGAGAACAGGGAGCCTCCCAGGCCCATGCCCTACGACCTGCTCAGGAGCATCCTCGAACAGCTCGGGGTCACGGTAGAGAAGGTCGTAGTCAACGCACTGGCCCAGAACACCTTCTTCGCCCTGATCACCCTAAGGGTGGACGGGCAGACCTTGGAGATAGACTCCAGGCCGAGCGACGCCATAGCGCTGGCACTGAGGGTGCAGGCCCCGATATACGTGGCCGAGGAGGTCATGGAGGAGGCAGGGGTGCAGATGAGGGATCAGGAGGAGGTGAAGCTCGAATCGCCGGAAGAGCTCAGGGAAATCCCGGCCGAGGTGGAAGCGGCCGCCGAGACCGAGGAGGAGGAGCTTGAGAAGAAGATAGGAGTTCTCCGCCTCAAGCTCCAGAAGGCCGTAGAGAGCGAGAACTACGAAGAGGCAGCGAAGATCCGTGACGAACTAAGTGCCTTGGAGAAGCGCAGGAGGAAATCTTAAGCCCGGACCCTCCTTCCGGCTTTCTTGGGGTGATAAGGGGGTCGCCCTGGGGTGGTCCCCTTTTATATAGCCCGGAAGAGACCAAGGAGGCAAGATGGCCGAGGTAGTCTCGGTGGGTATACTCGTGGCGGACGTTATGGGAAAGCCGATAGACTACATCCCGGAAGAGGACAGGCTTGCGCTCTTCGATAGGATGGAGCTGCACATAGGAGGATGCGCTGCGAACACCGGCATAGCCCTTAAGAAGCTCGGGACCGAGGTCAGGGTGGTGGGGAAGGTAGGACAGGATGGGTTCGGGGACTTCGTGCTCAACGAACTCAAGGGGGCAGGGGTGGACGCGTCGTACGTGGTGAGGGACCCCGAGGTCAGCACTTCCTTCACGTTCGCCATGATAACTTCTACCGGCCACAGGAGGTTCCTCCATACCCTCGGGGCGAACGGGACCTTCTGCCTGGACGACGTAGACCTCACCGCCTTGGACGGGGCACGGCTCCTCCACGTGGCCGGCACATTTCTTATGCCCACGTTCGACGGCGAGCAGACCGCGGAACTTCTGAGAATAGCCAAGTCCAAGGGCATGGCTACGTCCATGGACACGGCGTTCAACGACCAAGTGGAGGACTGGATGGGAAGGGTCTCCCCCTGCCTTCCGCACTTGGACTACTTCCTCCCCTCTTTCGAGGAAGCCGAACGCATAACCGGGACTTCCGACCCCGAGGAGATGGGTCGGGTCCTCAAGGACATCTGTCCGGGAGTTGTGGGGATAAAGCTCGGGCCGGAAGGGTTCTGGCTGAAGACCGGGGACTTCGAAGGGAGGATACCAGCGTACGAGGTCGAGGTTGTGGACACCTCGGGGGCAGGGGACTGCTTCGTCGCAGGGTTCCTCAGGGGTGTCCTGGAGGGATGGGATGCCGAAAGGTGCGCCCGCCTTGGGAACGCGGTGGCAGCGTTCTGCATACAGGCCATAGGTTGCACGACAGGTGTGAGGCCCCTGGGCGACGTCCTTAGGTTCATGGAAGAAAATGGATAAGTTCAGGCCATGTCCAAGGGGACTTGAGGACTCCTGCCCAATCCCGAGGGAGCTCTGTCTGGAGGAGTGTGGCAGTGTCGGGGCTCCCGGCCGAATTCGAGACGAACAGTGTGGAAGGGAAATTCCTGAATAAACTTCGAGGGGCCGTAAGTCTTTCGAATTCCTTCCTCTGCGTCGGGCTCGACCCCGACCTCAGAAGGCTCCCGGAGGCCGTGCACGGCGACGTCCGGGTGTTCCTCAGGGAGATAATATCCGCTACATCCGACCTCGTCTGCGCCTACAAGCCGAACATCGCCTTCTACGAGGCCCTGGGGGAGGAGGGGTGGAAGGTCCTAAGGGATACCATAAGGTCCATCCCGGACCACATACCCGTCATACTCGACGCCAAGAGGGCGGACATAGGCAACACCGCCAGGATGTACGCCGAAGCTTACTTCGAGGACCTCGGAGTTGACGCGGTGACCGTGAACCCCTACATGGGCTACGATGCGGTGGAGCCGTTCTTAGCGTACGGAGCTGTCTTCGTGCTATGTGCCACTACGAACCCCTCGGCAGGCGAGCTTCAGCTCCTAATCGTGGAAGGTAGGCCGTTGTACCTCAGGGTCGCCGAGATGGCCACGAAGTGGGCAGAAGGTGGGGAGGTCGGCCTGGTAGTGGGAGCCAAGGACCCTGAGGCCGTAAGGGAGGTGAGGAAGGTCGCCTCCGACCTTCCGTTCCTCGTACCAGGGGTCGGGGCTCAGGGTGGCGATCTGGAGGCCTCGGTCCGCGCGGGGAAGGACGGCGGTGGGGTGGTGGTCAACGTATCCAGAGCGGTGCTCTACACCTCCTCCGGCCAGGACTTCGCAGGTGCTGCGAGGGAGGCAGCCGTCAGCTTCGTAGAGAGGATGAGGAAGTGCGTCATCTGAACGCCCCTCTGTACAGCTCCACTGCCCTCTCCAGTCCTTCCAACCTTGCAAGCTCCGACGTGCTGTACTCCTCTCCAGGATCGAAGTCCTTCCCGGAAGAAGGCTCCAGGGCGACCACCACGTATGCGCAGGAGGTCGTCCACCTCCCGTCGAACTGCCTGACGGCATCCTTGGGGTACACCACGTGCCTGCTTTCGGTCATCCTGTAGTTCCATCCGAGCCTCCCCTCCCTCCTACCTGTTGGCGAGGTATATCCCCCCAGCCACGAGGAGGGTGCCGAGGGAGAGCTGAGGGGTCACTGGCTCGCCGAGGGTTATATAGCTGAGGACGATGCCCAAGAGGGGGGTCAGGAAGAAGAAGGAGGTGAACCTGGCCACGGGGCTCTGCCTCAGCACGTACGCCCAGAGGGCGAACCCCACCACGGTTATCCCGAGGCTCTGATATACGATCGAGATGGCGCCCGGGAGGGTGAGGTGGTAAGGACCGGACTCCAAGAATATGCTCGCCAGGAAGAAAACCGGAACCCCCAATGCCATCTCCCAGACGAGGATCTTGAAGAGGTTCATCCTCCTCAGCAGCACCTTAATGTACGCTGTCATCCATCCCAGTATCAACCCGCTCGTCAGGGAGAGGCCGTCTCCCAACCTACCCCCCTTCGCCCAGGCCTCAGCGTATATGACGGCCACCCCCAAGAAGGCGAGAGCGAGCCCGAGGATCACCGGAAGGGTGAGCTTGTCGCCCGGGACGGTCCAATGTGCGAACAGGGAAGCGAAGAGGGGATAGGTGTAGAGGAAGACGATGGCGTGGGAAGCGGACGTATATTTGACCCCGAGGTTTATTGAGGACATCTGGGCCACGAAACAGGCTGAGACCAGGGCCAGGTGGACCCATTCCCCCTGGGACGGCCCGAGCTTTATTCCTCGGATGCGACACCACGTCCAGAGGACGACCCCGGCGATCCCGAACCTCACGCCCGCAAGCCCCAAGGGAGGGATGTCCCTCAGTGCGACCTTCACGGCAGGGGTAAGGCCCCCCCACAGCACGCAAAGGAAGAGTGTGAAAAGGACGAGCCTCGCCGACATCCTACCTTCGACGACCTCTTCCATCGTCCTCCGATCGTCGAGATGTCCCTAACTTGCCCAGCAAAGTTAACACTTTCTACGGATCTTAGCAAGGGACTTGACAGGGGAAGGAATTTTTGTATATTATACCGACAGGTGCCGAAGTGGCGGAACTGGCAGACGCGCTGTCTTGAGGGGGCAGTGGCCTTCGGGCCGTGCGGGTTCGACTCCCGCCCTCGGCATTAATCTTTAGGAGTGATGTGGTGAGGATCGTCTTGGACACCCTCGGGGGCGACAACCCCCCCGAGGAGATC
>DTYS01000003.1 GCA_012961755.1 Candidatus Latescibacterota bacterium | reverse complement strand
GCAACATCGTGGGCAAGCCCGTGGCCATGATCTTGGTCCAGAAGCGGAAGGGCGCGAACGCGACCGTGACCATATGCCACACCGGGACCAAGGACCTGGGGTACCACACCCGCCAGGCAGACATCCTGATAGTGGCCGCCGGGAGGCCTAAGACCGTCACCGCCGACATGGTCAGGGAAGGGGCGGTGGTGGTCGATGTGGGGGTGAACAGGGTCGAGGACCCATCATCCAAGCGTGGGTACAGGCTCGTGGGGGATGTGGACTTCGATTCCGTTAAGGAGAAGGCCTCGGCCATAACCCCGGTCCCCGGGGGGGTGGGGCCCATGACCATAACCATGCTCCTCAGGAACACCGTAGATGCGGCCAAGAGGGCCCACGGGATAGAATGAGGTCCTATGTGGGACGGGAAGCTGGACGTACTGGTCATAGGAGGGGGGATGATCTCCGAGGAGGTCATCCTCCCCACGCTCTTCCAGGAGAGGAGGGAGGGAAGGGTCGGGGAGGTGCTCGTGGCCACGAGGAGACCGGCCACGATATCCCACCTCAGGGATGCCTTCCCCGGCAAGGAGTTCAAGGGGTACCCTGACCCCGACAGGTTCCCTCCCGAGGGTTCCTACCCTCGGTCCTACATCGATGCCCTCGGAGACCTCGGGGAGCACGCCGCTGTCATCGTCGCGACCCCGGACCACCTTCACACGGAGATGGTGCTCGCTGCTATAGAGGCCGGGAGGGACGTGATAGTAGAAAAGCCCCTCTGCCTCAGGACGGAAGAAGCCCTGAAGATAAAACGATCTGCCGAGGAAGGGGGCATCTACGTCTACACCGACTACCATAAGCGCCACGACAGGGCCATAAGGGCGGTCAGGTACAAGTACCGCAGGGGGGAGCTCGGCGAACTCCTACACGGCCACGCGTGGATAGAGGAGAAGAGGGAGATGCCCTTAAAGGTCTTCTCCCGCTGGGCTGAGAGGAGCTCCCCGTTCGAATACATAGGGGTCCACTACGTGGACGCCTACTACTTCATCACGGGCCTCCTGCCCAAGAGGGTGGTGGCGTTCGGCCAGAAGAAGCTTCTGCCGAGGTACGGTAAGGAAGCGTACGACGCCGTCCAGGCCGTCGTGGAATGGGAGGACTGCTCCGTGCTCTGGGTCCAGACCTCTTGGGTCTGCTCCGAGCGCAACACCGCCCTCACAAACCAGGGCCTGCAGCTTCTGGGGACCGAAGGCGAGCACTGGGCCGACCACAAGGACAGGAACTGTAGGTTCGTGACCCAGGAGCACGGCCCTGAGGACTACAACCCCAACTTCTTCAAGGCGTACGACAGCATGGACCATCCCGGGGAAGTGGATTACGTGGGGTACGGTTACGACAGCATAGTCCAAGGCTTGGAAGATATAAGGCGGATCCTCAGGGAGACCGAGGGGCTCCCCTCCGACGAGGCCCTGAGCGTCCGCAGGGAGATATTGAAGGAGCTCGAACCCCTCCGTCCCCTTCCCTCCCAGGCCTTAGTGGGAGTCGCTGTCGTGGAGGCCGTGAGGATGAGCTTGGAGAACGGGAACAGGTTCGTGAGGTTCGACCGGGAGCTTAGACCGAACCTCTTGTAGGAGGTGATGCTATGTACGCTATAATTCTGGCCGGAGGCAAGGGCGAGAGGCTGAGGCCTCTTACGGCCGATCGTCCGAAACCTATGGTCGAGATATTAGGAGTGCCCGTCCTAGAGTACCAGTTAAGGTGGCTCAAGAAACACGGGATCACGGGGATCGTGATCTCCTGCGGGTACAGACACGAGGCCATACGGGATTACTTCGGGGACGGGGAGGACTGGGGGCTCCAGATAGATTATGCGATAGAGGATGAACCCCTCGGAAGGGGTGGAGGGATAAAGAACGCCCTGGCTAAGGTGAGGGTTAAGGACTCCTCCGAGGAGGTCGTGGCCACCAACGGTGACATCCTCACGAGCTTCGACCTTTCCGAGGCCTTGGAGGCCCACAGGAGGGCCGGGGCCTTGGCCACCGTGTGGTGGTCCCCCTGGTTAGCCCTTACGGGGTGGTAGACCTGGACGAATCCGGTTGGATAAGGGGGTTCAGGGAGAAGCCCAAGCTTCCGTACTGGATAAACGGCGGGATATACGTGCTCTCGAGGAAGATCTACGACCTCCTTCCCGACAGGGGGGACCACGAGGACACGACCTTCCCCAAGTTGGCCCAGGAAGGCAAGCTTCTGGCTTACAAATGTCAGGGGTATTGGAGGGCCATAGACACCATGAAGGACCTCACGGAGGCGAAGGAGGAGCTCGAAGAGACGATGTTGAGGGCCTTCCTGGGAGCTTGAGTCCGTGTCCAGAAGGTGGCGCATAAGGGTGTACGGGGTGGTCCAGGGCGTTGGCTTCAGGCCCTTCGTGTACGTCCTTGCCCAAAGGTTCGGCGTCTCGGGCTACGTGAGGAACGATCCCGAGGGCGTGGAGGTGGAGGCAGAGGGTGAGGGCGGGACCTTGGAAGCCTTCCTCAGGGCCCTGAGGGAGGAGGCGCCCCCCCTTTCGCGGGTCGAAGGGGTGGACGTTGAGGAGCTCCCCCCCTTAGGGACGAAGGGGTTCGTCATAAGGCGCAGCGAGGGCGAAGGGGACAGTAAGGTCCTCGTGCCGCCGGACGTGGCGACGTGTCCGGACTGTATAAGGGAGATATTCGACCCATCCGACAGGAGGTACAGGTACCCCTTCACGAACTGTACCCGTTGTGGGCCGAGGTACACCATAATCCTGGGCCTTCCCTACGACAGGCCCAACACCACCATGCGCAAGTTCAGGATGTGTCCCGAGTGCAGGAGGGAGTACGAGGACCCTTCCGACAGGAGGTTCCACGCCCAGCCCATAGCGTGTCCCGAATGCGGCCCCGAGCTTGTGCTCGCTGACGGGCACGGGAGGTCCTTGGACCGTGATCCGATATCCGAGGCCGCGAGGGTGCTCCTGCAGGGGAGGATCGTCGCGATAAAGGGGCTCGGAGGTTTCCATCTGGCCTGCGACGCTACGGACGAGGAGGCAGTAAGAAGGCTCAGGGAGCGAAAGGGGAGGGAGGGGAAGCCCTTGGCCGTCATGGTGCGGGACTTAAGAGCGGCCAGGGAGCTTGCGGAGGTGCTCAAGGAGGAGGAGAAGCTCCTTAGTTCCCCGAGGGCCCCGATAGTGCTCTTGAAGAAGAAGGGGGGGTTAGCGGAAGGTATCTCCCCGGGGCTTTCGACCTACGGGCTCATGCTCCCCTACACCCCCCTCCACCACCTCCTCCTGAGGGAGGTGGGAAGGCCCCTCGTCATGACGAGCGGCAACGTCTCCGGGGAGCCGATATGTTACAGGAACGAGGAAGCCCTCGAGAAGCTCGGAGGGGTGGCTGACTACTTCCTCCTACACGACAGGGACGTACACGCAAGGTGCGACGACTCGGTCGTCAGGGTCGTGGTGGGAAGGGAGGTGGTGCTGAGGCGCTCCAGGGGGTACGTGCCGGAGCCCGTCGGGCTTCCCGCAAGATCGCGTGTCCCGATCCTGGCCTGCGGGGGGTTCCTTAAGAACTCCTTCTGCCTGGTCCGAGGTGATCGGGCCTTCCTCGGCCCCCATATAGGCGACATGGAGGGTCCGGACGTGGTCCGGGCCTTCGAGGAGGGAGTGGATAACATGAAGAGGATCTTCGGGATAAACCCCGAGGCCTTCGCCCACGACCTCCATCCCGACTACCCCACCACCAGGTACGCCTCGGAGCAGGATGGGGAGAAGGTCCCGGTCCAACACCATCATGCACATATAGCTTCCGTCATGGCCGAGGGCGGCCTTGAGGGGCCCGTGGTAGGGGTGGCCCTGGACGGAACCGGGTACGGCGAGGACGGTACGGTCTGGGGAGGGGAGTTCTTGCTCGCGGAGAAGGGGTGGTACAGGAGGGTCGGGCACATAGCTCTCGCGAGGATGCCGGGTGGGGAGATGGCGGTGAAGGAGCCGTGGAGGATGGCCCTGGCCCACCTGTACCGGGTCTTCGGGGAGGACTTCCTGGACTGGGAACTTCCCTTCCTGAGCTACGTCGACGACAGGAACCTGTTCGTAAGGATGCTGGACCGTGGCCTCGCCTCCCCCCTCACGTCCAGCGCGGGGAGGCTCTTCGACGCTGTCTCGGCCGTGCTGGGGGTCCACCCCGGACCGGTCTCCTACGAGGGCCAGGCGGCAATGGAGCTCGAGGCCGTGGCCGAGGATGTGGAGGGAGGCTACAGGTTCGAGGTCATAAAGGACGGGGATATGTGGGTGGTAGAGCCCGAGCCCTTCTGGAGGGTCCTCCTTGAGGACCTGAGGGAGGGAACCTCGGTCCCTTCGGCCTCGGGCAAGTTCCACAGGGGGCTTGCGGAAGCCGTGGTCGAGGTCTGCGCGAGGGTGAAGGAGGAGACGGGGGTGAGGGACGTGGTCCTGAGCGGAGGGGTCTTCCAGAACGTCCGCCTGCTGAAGGCGACATTCCGGCTCTTGGAGGGGAAGGGTTTCAGGGTCCACACGAACTCCCGTGTCCCTCCGAACGACGGGGGGATATGCTTGGGTCAGGCCTTAGTCGCCACATATATCTTGGGAGGGTAGATGTGTCTCGCGGTCCCCATGAGGGTGATAGAGGTAAGGGGCGATATGGGAGTGGCCGAGCTGTGGGGGGTGCGCAGGGAGGTAGGGCTTCACCTTCTGGAGGATGTGGAGGTCGGGGACTACGTGCTGGTGCACGCGGGCTTCGCCATAGAGAAGGTGGACCCCGGGGAGGCCGAGAGGACCTTGGAGATGCTCTCCGAGATCGCCGGAGCTTGACAACTATCCAAATTTTTGGTAACTTAAGTTCCCTCGCCGGGGTGGCGGAACAGGCAGACGCTGGGGACTTAAAATCCCCTGGGCCCCGTGCCCGTGCGGGTTCGATTCCCGCCCCCGGCATTTAAGTTAAGGAGGAGCCGTGGGATGGGACGCAGAGCATCAGGTAGTGGTGATAGGAGGGGGTCTGGCCGGAGTCTGCGCTTCGATAGCTGCCGCGAGGCTCGGTGCCTCGGTGGCCCTCGTCCAGGACAGGCCTGTCCTGGGAGGTAACTCCAGCAGCGAGATAAGGGTGATACCGGGCGGGGCTGACCATAGCTTCCACTACGCAAGGGAGACCGGGATAATAGAGGAACTGAGGATAGAGGACAGGTTCAGGAACCACGAGAGGCTCGAGAACGGAAGGACGAACTCCATCTGGGACTTCGTGCTGTGGGAGTGGGTCACTAGGGAGCCGAACCTTACGCTCTACCTGAACACGTCCGCGAGGATGGCCGTGACCGAGGGGAACCGCATAAGGGGGATAGTCGCCGAGCAGCTCGGGACCGAGCGGACCTTGAGGATAGCGGGCGAGGTCTTCGTGGACGCGAGCGGGGACGGGACGGTCGCGGCATCCGCTGGGGCGGAGTTCAGGATGGGGAGGGAAGGGAGGGAGGAGTTCGGCGAGAGCCTCGCACCCGAAAGGCCCGACGACCGCACCCTGGGAAGCTCCGTACTCTTCCTTGCCAGGGACCTGGGGCATCCGGTGAAGTTCACCCCTCCTCCCTGGGCGTACGACTTTCCTTCGGACGAGGACCTCCCCTTCAGGGACCACAGCAGGATTTCGAACGGATTCTGGTGGATAGAGTTCGGTGGAACCCTGAACACCATATCCGAAAACGAGAGGATAAGGGACGAGCTATGGAAGCTCGTCTTCGGAATCTGGGACCACATAAAGAACCACGGGGACCATGGGGCCGAGAACTATGCCTTGGAATGGGTGGGGTCCCTGCCCGGTAAGAGGGAGTCAAGGAGGTTCATCGGGGACTACGTCCTCACCCAGCACGATCTAGAGGAGGCCCCCCCCTTCCCCGACAGGGTGGCCTACGGCGGCTGGCCCATAGACCTGCACCCTCCCGAGGGGATATACGAGGCGGGGAAGCCCGCTCAGGTGCATCCCCTCCCCCGCCCCTACAGCATCCCCTTCAGGTGCCTCTACTCCCGGAACGTGGATAACCTCCTCTTCGCCGGGAGGAACATAAGCGCAAGCCATGTAGCGTTCGGTTCCACGAGGCTCATGGCCACAGGAGCTGTGATGGGCCAGGCCGCGGGCACGGGGGCCTTCCTCTGCGTGCGGTACGGGACCACGCCGAGGGGGGTGTACAGGGAACATATATGGGAGCTGCAGCAGCTCCTGCTCAAGCACGATGCTTACATAATAGGCCTTAAGAACGAGGACCCCGAGGACCTGGCAAGGAAGGCGAGAGCTTCGGCATCGAGCTTCCTCGACGGATTCCCCCCCGAGAAGGTCGCCGACGGCGTGGCCAGGCCCGAGGACGGGGACTTCCACCAGTGGGCCTCCGATCCCTCCGAGCCCCTACCCCAGTGGGTGGAGCTCGACTTCGGCAGGGAAGTCAAGGTCGGGGCCGTGTACATCACCTTCGACACGAACCTGGACAGGCTCGTGGACTTCGGTCCGGCCCCTGAGTGCGTCAGGGACTACACCATCTCGGTCTGGAGGGAAGGGAGGTGGGTCCCGGTCGTGAGGGAGGAGGGGAACTACCACAGGAGGAGGGTCCACAGGTTCGGCCCCCTGGCCACCACTAAGCTCAGGCTCACAGTAGAGGCCACCAACGGCGATCCATCGGCCAGGATTTACGAGATAAGGTGTTACTGAGGTGAAGTTCCTCGACCTATACAGGGAACACAGGCTCCTGTACTCCGTGCTCTCCGTCCTCGTTATGGTGGGGGGAGGGACCCTCTTCGCCCTCGTGACGGACCTCCTCCTGAGGGGGAGGGGATGCTCTTCCCGGTAGCTGGTGTACAGCTCCCCTGGCCCCTCGTTCCCACCTTAGGCTTCATGGTGGGGGTCCTTGGGGGGTTCTGGGGGATAGGCGGAGGGTGGATCATGACCCCTGGACTCTACGTCTTAGGGGTTCCCATGAACTTCGCCGTGGGCACGAGCTTGGCCTACATCCTCGGCCAGTCGGTCCTGGCCTCCCTCCGCCACAGGGAATTCGGGCACGTAGATGTAAGGATAGGATTCGGGCTTGTAGGTGGGATGGTGGTCGGAACCGAGCTCGGGGCGAGGTTCATGGAGGTCCTGAAGCGTTCGGTGGGGGTAGATAGGGCCGTAGGACCGCTGTATTTAGTCTTCCTGGGCGCTGTGGGGGTTCTGACCCTCTGGGAGAGCCTGAGGGGATCCACCTTAGGGGGTCTCCCCCGTAGCCTGAGGAGGTTCAGCGTTCCCCCTATCATCCAGACCTCTGAGGGAAGGATCTCCCTTTGGCCCTTGTCCGGGGCCGGCGTAGTCGTGGGGGGATTAGTGGGGGTCCTCGGCGTGGGAGGGGGGTTCGTCATGCTGCCCGTCCTCATATACCTGCTGGGCCTTCCCACACACACGGCAGTGGGCACGAGCATATTCGCGGTGGCCCTGACATCGACCTTCGCTACCTTTTCCCATAGTCTAAAGGGAAACGTCGACTTAGAGATGGCCCTCCTACTCTTCTCCGGAGCCGTAGTCGGCACACAGCTTGGGGCCTTCGCCACCCTCAGAGCCCGAGGGGCACAGATAAGGTTCGGGTTCGGAGCCATGGTCTGTGCCACCTTCCTTTCCATGATCCTGAAGCTCGTGGGGTTCGGAGAGGTAGCTCCATGGGTCCTCTTAGGAACTGCAGCCCTTATGTCCTCGGTGGCCCTGAGCTTCCTGCTCCGACCCGAGAACGCGGGGGAGATTAAAGATGGGAAAGGTTAAAAGGACGCGGGAAAGGAAACCTAAACTCAGGCAACATATTGAGAACATCGCCTTTACGATCCTCTTAGCTTTGCTCCTGAGGAGCTTCGTGGTCCAGGCCTTCAGGATACCCTCGGGCTCTATGGAGGACACGCTCCTTGTGGGAGATTTCCTCCTGGCAGAAAAGCTCTCGTACGGTCCCTTGATACCCTTTACCGGAATCCGACTGCCCGGCCTGAAGGAACCCAGGCCCGGGGATGTCATCATCTTCAAGTTCCCCAGGAACCCCCATAAGGACTTCATAAAGAGGGTGATGGCCGTCGGAGGACAGGTCGTGGAGATAAGGAACAAGAGGGTATATGTGGACGGGAAGGAAGTCCCCCCTCCTCCAAAGGCCAAGTTTTTGGACCCGAACATCCTGCCCAGGGAGATAAGCCCCCGGGACAACTTCGGGCCCGTCAGGGTCCCGGAGGGTTACCTCTTCGTCATGGGGGACAACAGGGACAACAGCATGGACAGCAGGTATTGGGGGTTCGTACCCCTCAAGGATGTCAAGGCGAGGGCTATGATAATCTATTTTTCCTGGGACAACCACTGCCCAATCTGGGACGTGGCCCACAAGGTAAGGTGGTGGCGGATAGGAAAGATCATAAGGTGAGGAAGGACGGCAGGTTCCCCGGGGAGCTCAGGCCCGTCAACATAGTCAGGAACTACATAGTCCACGCCGAGGGTTCTGCCCTGATGGAGATGGGCAGGACGAGGGTGCTCTGCACAGCGACGGTCGAGGACAAGGTCCCTAGCTTCCTGAGCGGACAGGGCACGGGCTGGGTGACAGCGGAGTACTCCATGCTTCCGAGGTCCACCGAGACCCGCACCCCCAGGGAGACGTTCGGAAGGGCCCACGGCAGGAGCTACGAGATCCAGCGCCTCATAGGGAGGGCCCTGAGGGCAGCCTTAGACCTCAAGTCCTTGGGCGAACGAACGATATGGATAGACTGCGACGTCCTCCAGGCGGACGGCGGCACGAGGACCGCCGCCATCACGGGGGGGTTCGTGGCGCTCTACGACGCTGTGAGGTGGATGAGAGGTCGAGGTATGATAGAGGCCGACCCGGTCGTACATTACGTGGCCGCCGTGAGCGTGGGGGTCGTGGACGGGGAGGTCCTGCTGGACCTGAACTACGAGGAGGACTTCAGGGCCGAGGTGGACATGAACGTTGTCATGACCGAGGAAGGGGAGCTTGTGGAGGTACAGGGCACAGCGGAGGGAAGGCCCTTCTCAAGACGTGAGATGGACGAGATGTTAGCCTTAGCCGAGAGGGGGATAAGATATCTCATAGAGGCCCAGAGGGAAGCTTTAGGAGCGTGAGGGATGCGATACATACTTCTCCTGTCCGCCTTCGTGGCGTGCGGCAAGGGCATCGGCCCGACCCCTAGGAACGTTCCGGAGCTGGGAGCTATACGTGGCACCGTAAAGTTCCTGGGGTCCTGGCCCGATTCCACGGCCGAGGTGAGGGTCGCTGTCTACGAGGAATATCCTCCCGAGAACTTCTACGACGTAAAGGCGTTCAGCGATCCCCTTCCCGTCGGCGTGGACTCCACAACCTATAAGCTCCTCATATCGCCTGGAACCTACGGGTGGATCATGGTCGCCTGGCGTGGGGAAGGGAGGTTCTGGGGACCGGAAAGCTTCCTGGGTATGTACCTGGACCCGAACGACCCCTCCCGTCCCGGCAAGGTGACCGTAGGTCCCGGAGAGGAGGTGGGAGGAATTGACATACTGGCCGACTTCTCCAAGAGGGGTCAGCTGCCCCCCGAGGTCGTCGAGGCTCTCGAAGGTGCTACTTATCGCCCTGCTCCTGACGGGATTGGCTTGGGCCCAGGAACGGGGGTTCATCGTAGGTAGGGTCCTGGACGCCCGCACCGGGGAGCCACTTCCGGGCGTAGCCGTCACTCTTCCGGGGACGATCCTGGGGACGATGACGGATCTGGAGGGGAGGTTCGTGCTCAAGGCCCCGCCTGGGACCTACGCCGTAGAGGCCCTGCTCGTAGGGTACGGTCCTGCACGGAGGGAGGTCGAAATATCTCCGGGGGATACTACGAAGGTCGTGCTCGAGCTCAAGGAGCGTCCCCTCAAGCTTCCGCCCGTGGTCGTGACCGCAACTAAGAAGGCCCAGCCCCTGAGGGAGGTGCCGATAAGCACTTCGGTCGTAGGTAAGGATGAGCTGAGGGCGAGGCCCGCCCAGACCTTGGACCAGGTCCTGCGTTACGTTCCCGGGGTTGAACTCAAGGGAGGGGAGGTAGGCATAAGGGCTTCCACAGGATACAGCCAGGGCGCCGGAAGCAGGGTGTTGCTCCTCATAGACGGTGCCCCGGCCATGACCGGGGACACGGGGGGCATAAACTGGGACGCGCTCCCTGCGGGGGAGATAGAAAGGATCGAGGTCGTAAAGGGGGCCGGCTCCGCCCTTTACGGTTCCAACGCTATGGCTGGGGTGATACAGGTCTTCACAAGGAGACCTTCCCGTACCCCCCGGACATGGCTGCGCACGGCAGCCGGATGCTACGACCGTCCATATCACCCCGAGTGGAGGTGGTCATCAGGGCTACGCACCTTTTACTCCCTGGAGGTGGGCCACAGCAGGAAGCTCGGTCCCTTTGGGGTCCTCCTTTCCGGGAGCAGGCAGAGGTCGGAAGGGTACCGTCAGAACGGGGACTACATAAGGCACAGGCTCATGGGGAAGCTCGAGGCCGAACCCATCCCCGGCTCCCGGGCGGACCTCACCCTACACTGGGCCGAGGAGGACAGGGGACAGTTCCTATATTGGAAGTCCCAGGAGCACGCCTTGGAGGTCCCGGAGGAGATGGTAGGGGACAGGGTCTACTCCGGGAAGTTCAGGTTCAACGGATCGTTCCGTTCAGCCTTAGGTACAAAGCTTGCTATCCTCCTCAGGGGTTACGCCTACAGGACGTACTGGCAAAACTTCTTCCACGACAGCCAAGATCGCTCCCGGGCCCTCAGGGCCGGGTGCGAAGCCAGGGCGGAGGCGAGCCTCGGTGGGCTCTCCCTTACGGCAGGGGGCGAGGTCGCAAGGGATGGGGTTAGCTCGAGCATGTTCGGCGACCACAGGCTCTGGGACGTGGCGGGATACGTGCAGACGGAGTGGAGGCCCTCCCCCCTCACCACCCTCACACTCGGCCTCAGGTACGACCGCCAGGTCGTGGACGGGAAGGATAAGGTCGAATCCCAGTTAAGTCCTAAGTTCGGAGCGACGTTCAGGCTATCCCCGGAGATGGTGCTGAGGGCTTCCGTGGGCAGGGGCTTCCGTGCTCCCTCCGTGGCAGAGAGGTTCACCGACGCCTACATAGCCGGTTTCAGGGTGGTCCCCAACCCAGGGCTCAGGCCCGAGAGGTCCTGGGGGTACGAGGTCGGGTTCAGGTGGACGTCCGGGAACTCAGTAGCCGACCTCGCCCTGTTCCAGAACGAGTACTGGGACCTCATAGAGCCCCAGGCCGTCCCGGGGAGCCCTCTGGTCCGGATGGCGAACGTGACCAGGGCTAGGGTGAGGGGTGTTGAACTCGAGCTGACGGCCGGCCTCCCCTCGGGATTCTACGGAAGCTTGGGATACACCTACATAGTCCCGAGGGAGGGCCGGATAAGACCTTACGGGCCCGACTTCCTCCAGGCCCTTCGACCCCTCGAGGACTCCGACGAGCTGCCCTACAGACCCAGGAACAGGCTCGTCGCTTCCGTCCGCTGGGAGGGGGGGCCGTTCAGCGCCGAGGCGAGGTTCAGGTACGCTAGCAGGGTGAGGAGGGTGAAGATGTATCCCCAGGACGATAGGGTGCCCCAGTACGTGGTCGACGTTTCGGGAGGGGTGCGCCTGAGGAACTGTACCCTCTCGTTCAGGGTGGACAACCTCCTCCAGTACCACTACACCGAGGTCGAACGAAACCTCGCTCCCATAAGGAGCTTCACGCTCGCGCTGACCGCGGAGCTGTAATAAGGAGGTGATAAATATGCGTAAGGTACTGATCGGACTTATGGCAGTGGGGTTGGTCTTAGCGGCCTGCGAGAAGAAGGGGGAAGAAGCGAAGCCCGTGGGGAAGTTGGAGTTTTCCGTGGACCCCGACACCCTCGAGGTTTCAACCGAGCCCGGGGACTACCTCGTCGAAGTGGTCGGGAAGGAGGTGGGAGGTGCCGGGGTGAGGATGGACAGTGTAGTGGTGGTGGTCACGTTCGTAGACGGTTCCCCGGTGATGGTCATGGGCCAGAACATAACGGAGTCCCTCCTGACCTGGAGGGCCATAAGTCCCGAGGGGGGAGGGCCCGCGAAGGGGATGCTGGAGGAGTTCTGGAGCTACGGGGCGGGGGAGGAGAAGTCGTTCCAACTTCCGGTCAAGGTCGGGACCTCCCCGGAACCTCCAGAGGACTTCGAAGGCCTCTACCTATCTACTACGTACCTCCAAGCTGCCGTCGGGGCGGGAAAGCCGGGCTTCAGGGTCACCCTCACCTACGAGGCAACGGACGAGAACGGCAATTCGGTCGTTGGGACGATAACACTCTACATAGTCGTAACTTAGCCTGGATGGGGCTGCTCTACGCTGAGGGGCACTACACCCCTTTGGGATTGAGCCTCCTTAAGCGACGGGAGCCGGAGGTCCTGGCCGACCTCCCCTTCAGGACAGAGCCCGCGGCCCCGGTTCCGGTCGTATGTATGATAAAGGACGCCCACCTCTATCCCGTCAGGATAAAGCTCGTATCCGTCCGGGTAACGTACCCATCCGGAACGGTCCGGGATCACGAGTTCGGGTTGGAGGAGTTCGTATCCGAGCCGCTCTGGTATAGGGTCTTCCACTTCCTACCCGAGGAGCCCGGAAGGCTTACGGTGGACGTCACTATCCTCTGCTCCCGTAGGGGTAGGGAGTTCGTCGTCCGCAACGACAACCTTAGAACTGCTTCCCACGCCCCCTTCCAGGTCCTCGCCTCCCAGTACCCCCTCCCGAGGGCCGAAGGCTGGCATTACGGCGATGCCCACTTCCATTCCTCGTACACCTGGGACCAGGCCGAGTTCGGCGCGCCCCTAGGTGCTGCGGTCGAGGTCGCAAGGGCTATGGGACTTTCCTGGTTCGCGGTCACCGACCACTCCTACGACTTAGACGACAGGGAGGATTCCTACCTCGAAAACGACCCCGAGCTTCCGAGGTGGAGGGGGCTACTGGACGAGGCCGAGGAGGTGGACTTCCCGGTCCTCGTGGGGGAGGAGATCTCCTGCGGAAGTTCGGAGGGGAAAAATATCCACCTCCTGGCCTTCGGCATAACGGAGCTGGTCGAGGGGAAGGGGGACTCCGGGGAGAGGTGGCTGAGGACAGAGCCCGACCTACAGCTCGAGGATGCCCTGGAGGAGGTCCTCTCCCAGGGAGGGGTGGCGTACGCCGCCCATCCCTTCTTCCGCTTCACCTTGGCCCAGAGGATCTTCTTGGGCAGGGGGAGCTGGCCCCTTGAGGACCTGAGGAGGGAAGGGCTCTCCGGGCTTCAGTTCTGGAACGGTGTGAGGGGTAAGGAGTTCGAGGAGGGAAGGGAGGCCTGGATAGAGCTGCTTTCGGAAGGGAGGAAGCTCTACGTGCTCGGAGGGAACGACGCCCACGGGGACTTCAACCGCTTCAGGTGCCTCTGGGTCCCCCTGCTCAAGGTCAGGGAGCTTCCGTTCCACACGTTCGGCAGGGTGCGGACCGTCGCGTACTGTCCGGATGGGCCCGGTCCGGAGGCCGTGCTCGGGGCCCTCAGGGAGGGAACGACCTCGGTAACGGAGGGACCCATGGTCCTCCTCAGGGTCGAGGGGGGGACGTGGGAGGTGGAGGTGGCATCCTCAGGTGAGTTCGGGAGGTTGGAGGAGGTGAGGGTGATCTTCGGGGAGGTGGGGAAGGCCGAAAGGACGCTCTGGAGGGGGGGAGGGGATATGAACTTGGGAGCCGAAGGTCCCATCCCCGGAAGGGGATACGTAAGGGCGGAGGCGGAGACGGAGACGGGAGCCCTCGGACTTACGAACCCTGTTTGGACTTAGGAGGCCGGGATGCACTTGGACGACCTCGACACGCCGGTTGCGGTCGTGGACCTGGACAAGCTGGAGCTGAACGTCAGGGAGATGGCCCTGCTTATGAGGGAAGCTGGGGTCCGCCTCAGGCCCCACGTTAAGACCCACAAGGTCCCCGCTATAGCCCACATGCAGTTGAGGGAAGGGGCCGTAGGGATAACCGTTGCCAAGCTAGGGGAGGCCGAGGTCATGGCATCCGCGGGGATAGAGGACATATTCGTGGCATACCCGATCTGGGGCGAGGCCAAGTGGGAGAGGCTCAGGATGCTGAGCCGCAGGGCCCGCGTTAGGGTCAGCGTGGACTCCGAGGTCTTAGCGGAGGGCCTTTCGGAAGCGTTCTCCAGGCACGGGGAGAGGATAGATGTCCTGGTGAAGGTCGACACTGGCCTCGGCCGCACCGGGGTCCCCCCGGGGGAACCGACCCTCAGGCTCGCCCGCAAGGTGGAGAAGCTCTCAGGCCTGAACTTTAAGGGGATATTCACCCACGAGGGACACATAATCAGGGACTTCGGGAGCGTGGAGGAGGTGGGGGAGGCGGTGAGGCAAGTGGCGGAGAAGATGAGGGGGACAGCGGAACTTATGAGGAGGGAAGGGATTGAGGTGGAGGAGGTGAGCGTGGGTGCCACCCCATCGGCACGCATCATGTGCGGGGAGGAGGGGATAACAGAGCAGAGGCCGGGGACTTACGCCTTCTACGACGCCATGAACGTGGGGTTCGGCGTGGTCCCCGAGGAGAGGGTGGCCTTCTGGATAACCTGTACGGTCGTAAGCACGCCCGCATCCGACAGGGCCGTAATAGACGGAGGGACCAAGGTATTTTCGAGCGCGAGGTCGTCCAAGGTGGACGGGATGGGACTGATAAGGGGGGTGGAAGGAGCGAGGTTCGCATGGGCGAACGAGGAGCACGGAGTCCTGGACCTTTCCTCCTGTCCGGGCGCGCTCAGGATCGGGGACAGGGTCCATGTCGTACCAGTGCACGTATGCGAGGCGGTTAACCTCTGGGACGAGCTGGTGGCCGTGAGGAACGGAGAGGTCGAGGCCGTATGGCCCGTGCTCGCGAGGGGGAAGGTGAGGTGAGGGAGATCGTGCTCGCTTCGGCATCCCCGAGGAGGAAGGAGATATTGAGGATGCTGGGGATACCCTTCAGGGCCGAGGAGAGCGGCGTCGAGGAGGGGACGATGGGGGAGCCCTTGACCTGCGCCCTCACCCTCTCCCAGAGGAAGGCCCTAGCGGTCGCCGAGAGGGCCGGGAAGGACGCCATCGTGGTGGGAGCCGACACCATCGTGGTCCTGGACGGGGAGGTCCTGGGCAAGCCCTCCGGACCTGAGGAGGCGGTGGAGATGCTCGGGAAGCTCTCGGGCCGGGTTCACAGGGTGTACTCCGGGGTGACGGTAGCCTACGGAGGAAGGCTCCTGTCGGACTACCGCTGCACCGAGGTCAGGATGCGCAGGACCTCCCCGGAGGAGATAGAAGCGTACGTCGCAACGGGGGAACCCCTGGACAAGGCTGGGGCCTACGCCGTACAGGGGAGGGGCGCAGCTTTCGTCGAGGAGATAAGGGGGTGCTTCTACAACGTTGTAGGACTTCCGGTGTGCGCCCTCTTAGAGCTCCTGGCCAAGGTCGGATGGTAGATCATCTCCACGAGTTCCATGGTCTTAACCGCGTCCCCGAAGCTCGTCATGGGCTCCCTCCCCTCCCTCACGCACTCTATAAAATGCTTGTTCTCGTCGAAGAAGCCGTAGAACTTGTAGAACTCCCCACTTCCTGCCGCATCCTTCACGTCCCAGACCTCCTCTTCGTCGTCCTCGTATATCACGGCCTGGGAGTTCCCGTCCACGAAGGCGGATATCCCTAAGCTGTGCATCTCGAAGGTGTGGACCCTTTTGCCCGCGGCCCAGTTGGCGAGGAGGACCCCTGTAGCTCCGCTCGAGAAGCGCACCAGGGCGAAGAAAGCGTTCTCCCAAGGAGCCGAGAACTTCCTCACGTCGCTTACGACCGAGACCACCTCCCCCCCGCACATCCACCTTAAGGCGTCCACAGCGTGCACCGCGTCGCAGGTGAGTATATCCACGGCTCCGCCGTAGTAAGGGTGCGCTTCGGCCCCCACCAAGTTCTTGTAGAACGTCGCTACGGCCTGGAGCACGGGCCCGTGGGTCTCCACTCGTTCCTTGGCCTTCACCAGGAGGGGTATGAACCTCCTGTTGAACCCCACCATGGTTACGCACCCTCTCCTCTCGGCCGCCCTCGCCATGCTCTGGGTCTGGAACCTGGAGACCCCCGGGGGCTTCTCCACGAAGACGTGCTTCCCCTGCCCAAGGAGCCAGATGACTATGTCGAAGAGGTGGTGCGGCGGCATAATTACGTATACCGCATCCGGGTCTGCCTCCTCCACCATCCTCCTATAGTCGGTGTACCTCAGGTCCACCCCGTACTTGTCCGCCGTAAGGTGTAACCTCTCCTCGTTTATGTCGCATATCGCCACTATCTCGGCGTCATCGATCTCGGCGAGCGATGGATAGTGCACCGCGTTGGCCATGCTCCCTGCCCCTACCATCCCTACTCTGACCCTTTCCATCCTTTCCCCCTCAAAGTTTCGCCCTCTTGGCCCAAAGGATGTGAGGTTGGGACCTTATCTCTTCCAATATCTCGTCCGAGACTGGATGGTCCAGGTTTAGCACCGTCACTGCCTTCCCTCCGGGCCGCTCCCTGCCCCAGGACATCCGGGCTATGTTTATTCCGTGGCCTCCCAGAAGGGTCCCTATCCTCCCTATCACTCCGGGCACGTCCTCGTTCCCGCAGAAGAGCATCTCCCCCTCGGGCCTGGCGTCGAAGTGGTATTCGTCTATCCTCACGATCCTCGGATCGTTCTTCCCGAATATGGTGCCCGATATTACCCTCTCCTCCTGGTCGGTACGGTAGTACACTGCTATGAGGTTGAGGTAGTCCTTGTGCTCGCTGTACCGCACCTCCTCCACCTGCACACCCCTCTCCCTTGCTACGTAAGGGGCGTTCACCAGGTTGAGCGGGACCTCCGAGGAGGCCTCCAGCGCTCCCTTGAGCACGGCCGCCGTGAGGAGGGACGTGGGGTGCTCCAGTACCTCCCCTCTATACTCCACCGTGACCCTGAGAAGCCTCCCCTCGCTCAGCTGGGACTGGAGCTTGCCTATCTTCTCGGCCAGCTCCAAGAACTTCTTGCTCCTCCGGAAGACCTCCGGGTCCACGGGGGGAAGGTTCACGGCGTTCGGAGCTACGCCCGTGCTGAAGAACTCCACCATCTGTCGGGCTATCTGGACCGCCACGTTCACCTGGGCCTCCACGGTGGAAGCTCCTAAGTGCGGGGTGCAGATAACCTTAGGATGTTCAACCAAGGCCCTGTTGCGGGGCGGTTCCTGTTCGTACACGTCCAAGGCCGCGCCCGCCACCTTCCCGGATTCCAGCGCCTCCAAGAGGGCCTCCTCGTCCACTATCCCACCCCTCGCGCAGTTGATTATTCGCACCCCGGCCTTGCAGGCCTCCAGCTCCCTTCGGGATATCATGCGGTACGTGCCTTCGGTCCTGGGCGTGTGGACGCTTATGTAGTCGGACTCCTCCAGGAGCCTTTCAAGTTCGACGAGCTCCACGCCCGCCTTAGACGCCACATCCGGGGTGATGTAAGGATCGTAACCTAGGATCCGCATGCCGAAGGCCCTGGCCCTTATTGCCACCTCCCTCCCTACCCTTCCCACCCCTATTATGCCGAGGGTCTTCCCCATGACTTCTACCCCTACGTACCTCTTTCTGTCCCACTCCCCCCTCTTCACCGAGGCGTCAGCCTGAGGGATGTTCCTGGAGAGGGCGAGGAGGAGCGAAAGGGTGTGTTCCGCAGTGGATATGGTGTTCCCTCCTGGGGTGTTCATAACGACTATGCCCCTCTTGGTCGCAGCGTCCACATCTATGGTGTCGACGCCTGCCCCTGCCCGCCCTATTGCCCTCAGGTTCCGGGCGACCTCTATCACATCCGCGGGGACCTTGGTGGCGCTGCGCACTATGAGGCCCTCGAACCCCGGGATAAGGGCCTTAAGCTCCTCCGCCGGGACCTTGCCCCTCTCCTCGACCTCAAATCCCGCATCTTTAAGGACCTGAACTCCCTCCTGGGCTACGGAGTCCGCAACCAATATGCGCATCCTTCCCCCAAGGGCTTTCGTAGGTTGTCAATAAAATATAATCGAAACCTCGTCGGAGGGCAAGGACCCCTTGACATCTCCTCCAAGATGTGCTATATTCGAGGTCAACGGTGAGCGTAGCTCAGTTGGCAGAGCATCAGGTTGTGGCCCTGAGGGTCAGGGGTTCGAATCCCCTCGCTCACCCCAGCTCCCTCCTCCGGAGGGCTTTTTTGTTAGCTTCGGTGAGACACAAACTTTCCTATGCCCTGATAGGCCTGGTCCTGTTAGCCTTCGGGCTCTGGAGGGTCCGGACCGTCCGCAGGAGTCTCCCCCCCTTCAGGGAGACCAGGTTCCTCATGGACACGGCCGTCACCGTGCAGGTGGCAAGCCGTGACACCCAAATGGCCCGGAGGCTGGCGGACGAAGCGTTCAGGGAGATCGCGAGGGTGGAGGAGTTGGTCGGAGGTGGAGCTACGGTAGAGGTCCATAGGAGGTGGGAACGGGTTCCGAGCGAGGTAGCCCGCATAGTTAAGAGGAGTTTACATTTCTCGAAACTAAGCGATGGAGCCTTCGACGTCACGGTCGGCCCCCTAACTTCGCTCTGGGGCTTCGTAGGGGGGAACCCCCACCTTCCCGAACCGGAGGACGTGAGGAGTAAGTTGGCCTGTGTAGGGTACAGAAATCTGGAGGTCTCCGGGGACAGCGTGAGGGGGAAGGTTGAGGGCATGTCGTTGGACTTGGGCGGTGTGGCGAAGGGCTACGCGGTGGACAGGGCGGTGGAGGTCCTGATGCGTGCGGGGGTCGAGGGAGGACTCGTGGAGGCCGGCGGCGACATAAGGTTCTTCGGGAGCAAGACCGACGGCAGCCCCTGGAGGATCGCCCTGGCGCATCCGAGGAGGCCGGGGGAGATCATACCCCTCGGGGACGTCGGACTTCCCGCGGTGGCCACCTCAGGCGACTACCAGAGGTTCTTCTGGGAAGGAGGAAGGAGGTACCACCACATCCTGGACCCACACACTGGGTATCCCGCGCGGGGAGCCGTAAGTGCCACCGTTTGGGCCCGGACCTGCTTGGACGCCGACATCCTCTCCACGGCCCTCTTCGTCCTGGGACCGGAGGAGGGGATAAGGCTGGCCGAGGGGCTACCCGACGTCGAGGGGCTCGTAATATACAGGAGGGGAGGGAAGCTCTTAGCCGAACGTTCATCGGGTTTCGAGGTGAAGTTAAAGGGGACGGGAATTTCGTGGGGGCACCCGTAGACCGAGGAGGCTCGGATGCGCTGGAAGAAGGTCAGAGGAGCGGTCGTGGCCTTGGCAATTGCTTTGGCCCTCTGGTATCTGTATCCCACGTTGAAGTTCTACACCCTGTCCGAGGAGGCCAGGTCCCGCATGTCCCCCGAGGAGCTCGCCCGCCTGTCCGAGAGGGCGGTGAGGCTCGGGTTGGACCTCAAGGGAGGGATGTACCTGGTCCTGGAGGTGGACCTCTCTAAGCTCAGGCCGGAGGAAAGGAAGGACGCCGTGGACAGGGCCATGCAGATAATAACCAACAGGGTGGACCAGTTCGGGGTGGCGGAGCCCGTAGTCCGGAAGCAGGGGAAGGACAGGATAATAGTGGAGCTCCCGGGCCTTAAGGATATAGACAGGGCGATGAAGCTCATAGGCCAGACAGCCCAGCTCGAGTTCAGGCTCCTAAAGCCAAAAGATGAGCGTGACCTCGTACTGGGGGAGATGGACGAGGTCCTGGCCGAGAAGGGACCTAAGCCTAAGGAGAAGGTCGAGGAGCTCTTCCGGGAGGCCCCCGAGGATACCTTCCTCCTCTCCCATCCCTTCACAGGGCTCATGTACAGGCTCGGCGAGGAGGACCTCGGGGTGAGGGTGGAGGACGTCCCCAAGGTGAAGGAGCTGCTCTCTAAGCCTGAAGTGCAGAAGGTCATACCTCCGGACGGTGAGTTCCTCTGGGCCGCCAAGCCCGAGGTGATAGGAGGTGAGAAATATTATAGAATATATTACCTCAAGAAGCGTCCCGAGATGACGGGGGCCATGATAAAGGACGCCCGTCCCGATGTGGGAAGCGGGTACGACCCCAGCGTGGCCGGAAGGCCGATCGTCCGTTTCTCGACCACTAAGGACGGCGTCAGGCTCTTCGCGAGGATAACCGGGGCCAACATAGGCAGGAGGCTGGCGATAGTCTTGGATAGGAAGGTCTTCTCCGCCCCGGTGATAAGGACCAGGATCCCCAGGGGAGAGGGCCAGATAACGGGCTTAGACTCCATCCAGGAAGCCAAGGACCTGGCAATAGTCCTGAGGACCGGCGCGCTTCCCGCTCCCGTGAAGATTATAAACAAACAGGTCGTGGGGCCCTCCCTCGGGGCGGACTCCATAAGGAAGGGCGTAAAGGCGGTCCTCATAGGGTTCGTATTGGTCGTAATCTTCATGGTGGCATATTACAGACTCTGCGGCCTGATAGCCGACTTAGCTTTGATATTGAACCTGATATTCTTGGTCGCCGCCCTGGCAGGACTCCACGGGACCCTGACGCTTCCCGGAATAGCAGGTATAATCCTCACGATAGGCATGTCCGTGGACGCGAACGTGCTGATATTTGAGAGGATAAGGGAGGAGCTGAGGCAGGGCAGGACCGCTCTCAGGGCCGTATCCAACGGATACTCCCAGGCCCTAAGGACGATACTGGATGCAAACCTCACTACCCTTATAACCGCTGTGGTCCTCTACCAGTTCGGAACCGGTCCCATAAGGGGCTTCGCCACGACCCTCTCCTTAGGCATAATCTTCAGCATGTTCACGGCGGTCGTGGTCACGAGGGTCATATTGGACGCCCTGGTGGGAGGGGAAGTGGCCGGGCTCAGCATAGGGGAGTCCCTGATAAGGAACCCGAGGGTGGACTTCGTGAAGGTGATGAGGTACGCGTTCTTGGGTTCCTCGTCCGCCATAGCCGCCGGGCTCCTGTTCTTCGTATTTCAGGGGCCGGTGTACGGCATAGACTTCAGCGGCGGAACCCAGATGGAGGTGCACTTCAGGGAACCCGTATCGGTCGGGGAGATAAGGCAGGCCCTCTCCGAGGTTCCCTTCGAGGGGGCCAAGCTCGACCTCTCGGACAGCGAGATAAAGCAGATCGACAAGTCCGACATCTTCCTCATAAGGTTCGCGAACACCTGGGGAGAACCCCTGACGAAGGCTGTGAGGGAGAGGATAAGGGAGGTCTTCGACGGAAAGCTCGGAGGGGACTGGCTCCGTCAGGAGGTGGACGTGGGTCCGAAGATAGGAACGGAGATGAGGGGAAAGGCTGTCAAGGCCGTCCTCTTCTCCCTCTTAGGGATGTTGATATACATAGCCTGGAGGTTCGAGTTCAGGTTCGGCGTCGCGGCGATAGTAGCTCTGTTCCACGACGTCCTGTTCACCGCTGGCCTGCTCACTATATTACGCCAGGAGTTCGATATGCCCGTGCTGGCTGCCCTCCTTACGATCGTTGGCTACTCCCTCAACGATACCATAGTGGTCTTCGACAGGATAAGGGAGAAGCTCAGGGCCATGAGGAGGGCATCCTTCTCCGAGATAGTCAACTTAGGGATAAACGAGACCTTGGCCCGCACGCTCATGACCTCGTTCACCACCCTCATGGTCGTCCTGGTGCTCCTTACCATGGGGGGTAGGGTCATACATGGTTTTGCCCTCGCCCTCACCGTAGGGGTGATAGTTGGGACCTACTCGTCCATATTCATAGCAAGCCCTGTGCTCGTGGCCTGGAGAAGGGGGCAGGAGAAGGTCCAGGTGAGGAGGAAGGGGTAAGCTAAAACTCGATCCTCCCCCTTCTGGAGGGGGTTGGCCTCCTTCCGGGACGGTGCAGGTCGCAGGTGTCCGTGGGCTCCGTACCGGGCTTGAAGACCTCGCGAACTACCTTCGGACAATAAGGGTTGGCTATCTTCATGGTCTCCGCGCAGAGGTCCAACCTG
Source organism: Candidatus Latescibacterota bacterium (assembly GCA_012961755.1). GTDB lineage: Bacteria > Latescibacterota > 4484-107 > B68-G9 > B68-G9 > B68-G9. The sequence continues at coordinate 1,181 of DTYS01000003.1, read as the reverse complement.
ACCAAGGTCGGAGGCATCCGGAAGTCCACGGCGGGAAGTCCGAGGGTGTCGTGGGCAGCCTTCATGAACCTGGCCCAGACGGGAAGGGCCACCGCCGCTCCGGCCTTCCTCGGCCCCAGGGAGAGCTTCTGATCGTAACCCACCCACACCCCACAGGCTATCTGCGGTGTGAAGCCTATAAACCATGCGTCAGCGAAGTTCCCCGTCGTCCCGGTCTTCCCTCCCGCGGGCCTCCTGAAGCCGTACCACCTCCTCGCCCCGTACCCCGTCCCTCCAGGTTCCATTACGGACTCCAGGAGGCTGACCAATATGGCGGCAGTTTCGGGACCGAGCGCCTCCCTCTCCTCCCCGTGCTCCCTCTCCTCTAAGACCCTCCCCTCCCTATCCTCCACCCTCAGCACCGAGGTGGGCTCCACCCATATCCCTCCGTTAGGGAAGGTACAGTACGCTGCCGTAAGCTCCAAAAGTGTGACCTCGTTAGTACCTAATGCCATGGAATACACTGACCTTAGGGGAGTCGTTATCCCCATCTGGCGGGCGTACGGGATCACGGTCTGGGGCTGGATATCCATGAGGAGCCTTATCGTAGCAAGGTTCCTCGACTTTTTGATGGCCTCCCTTAGTGTTATGGGGCCTAAGAAGGTACGGTCGTAGTTCTCCGGCCTCCAGACCGTCCCGTCCGGCATGGGGAGGGTGATGGGGACGTCCAAAAGGGTATCTATGGTGCGCCAGCCGTTGTCCACGGCCGCGGCGTATATTATGGGCTTAAAGGCAGAACCAGGTTGGCGAAGGGCCTGGACCGCCCTGTTGAACTGGCTCTCCTTGAAGTCCCTTCCCCCCACCATCGCCAGTATGTGGCCGGTGCGGGTCTCCAGGGCTACCAGAGCTCCTTGGACAGGGATGGAATCGGGATACGGGCTTTCGGCCTGGAGCTTGGCGAGCTGCTCGGATAGGAACCTCTCGCCGAGATGTTGCAGGGTAAGGTTAAGGGTGGTGTAGACGCGGAGGCCACCTTTGTAGACCTTGTCCGAGCCGTACTTCTCCATAAGGTACTGGCGGACGTACTCCACGAAGTAGGGAGCCTCCCCGACCTTGCCGGAGGCCATGCGGACCTTCAGGGGCCTATCCTTGGCCTCCTCCGCCAGTTCGCGGGAGATCACGCCGAAGTCCACCATCTTCTT
>DTYS01000002.1 GCA_012961755.1 Candidatus Latescibacterota bacterium | reverse complement strand
CTCCCCTCATCACAGGCCTTTCAGCCTTGATCCTGCAGGCACATCCCGACTGGAGCCCGATACAGGTGAGGGAGGCCCTCAGAAGGTCCGCCCACAGGGCACTATCTCCCAGCTGCGACGTGGGCTGGGGGGTCCCGTACGGACCTTCGGCCCTCGAAGCCGAAGGCACATTGTACGGCCGGGTGGTGGACGACCGGGGAAGGCCGGTTCAGGGGGCGGTCCTGAGGTTAAAGGTAGGGGAAGGAACTATGGAGACGAGCACGAGCCCTCAAGGGTGGTTCCTGCTCAGGGGGATACCGAGGGGCAGGTACGAGCTCGATGTATGGTGCCCCTTCTACGCACCCTACGCGACCTACATCTCCCTCCCGGAATGGGACGAGATCTTGCTCGGCCTCGGAAGGAGGTGCTCCCCACCACCTCGCCTCGTATGCTCCCCCAACCCCGTGGGACAGGATGGAACGGTGTTCTCCTTCCCCCTCTACGGAAGCAAGAGGGCCACCCTCAAGCTCTTCTCCCCATCCGGGGAGCTCGTCTGGAGCCGGGAAGGGGAGTTCCGAGGGGAGGACGCCATGGTCAGGTGGGAGGGCAGGAACATGGAAGGGAGACCCGTCGCAAGCGGGGTGTACCTGTGCGTCGTCGAGGTCGGCGACAGGAGGATGGTCGCTAAGCTCGGGGTGGTGAGATGACCCGGTTGAACACACAATGACGAGGGGGACTTCGGGCCATTTGTTCCGAAGTCCATACTGGGGCTCTACGACCGAAAGGGGTCCGTAACCCCCCTTAGGAGGAGCTATGAGGCAGCTTTGGGCCCCTTGGAGGATCAGGTACATACTTGAGGCGGACAAGGTCGGCGGATGCATATTCTGTGACAAGCCCAAGGAAAACGAGGACAAAAGGAACCTCATCCTCTACCGTGGGAGGAAGTGCTTCGTTATGATGAACAAGTTCCCGTACAACAATGGCCACCTGATGGTGGCCCCGTACAGGCACACCGCGGACCTGGCTGGGCTCTCGCCCGAGGAGAGGGAGGAGCTCATGGCCTTAGCCGGCATGTCGGTGGAGATCTTGGAAAGGGTCCTCTCGGCGCAAGGCTTCAACATCGGGATGAACTTGGGGAGGGTGGCGGGCGCCGGCATAGACCAGCACCTACACCTTCATGTGGTCCCTAGGTGGAACGGGGACACGAACTTTATGCCGATCTTGGGGGATGTGAAGGTGATATCTGAGGCCTTGGAGGAGACCTACAGGAAGCTGAGGTCAGGTTTCGAGGACTTCACACGGAGGTGAAATTCATGTTCTACAAGGACCGAAGGAAGTCTGCCTTGGCAAGGATGTTCATGTACTTAGCCCTCCTCCTCGTGCTCGTACCCGTAGTGTACATGCTGCGAAGCTGTGAGGTGGGGAAGGGCGGGGGGGTATTGGAAGCAGTGACACGGAGGATGAGGAAGGGGGCCGTACCGCTGAGGGTCGACTACAGCCACATCCGCGTGTTGGAGACGCGAAACTACGCGGGCTACGAGGCTGGGGAGGGGATGAAGTTCGTGAGGGTCTCCCTCCCCATAATCTCCGTCAGCTCGGAGGGATACATCATATCGGCCGAGAGGTTCAGGCTGATAGATGACCAGAAGAGGGCCTATCCCCCGGAGGACTTCTCCCCTCTCATCCTTCAGAGGGGGAAGGAGTTCATGTTAGGCGCTGGGGATACGGTCTTCTGCGTCTTAGTCTTCCGGATACCTCAGGGAGCCAAGGGGGAGAGGCTGTACTATCCCCCCGGGAGGTAGGGGCAGTTGACCGAGGAGGGCAAGATGGAGCTGTGGAGGAGGCTCTGGGAGAGGATAGAACCTATGTGGTCCGTGGACTTCCACTCCCACATACCTATAGGCAGGGAATCCGCTGGAAGCACGGCCAGGCTCCTGTGCTATCATTACTCCGAGACCGACGCTATGAACGCAGGGATGTCCTACGAGGAGTACGTCTCCCTGCCCACCGAGGGGGAGAGGGCTAGGTTGTTGGTGCAGTATTTCCCCGAGACCATAGGTACTACCACATATGCTGGGTTACACGAAGTCGCGGAGGGGCTCTTCGGGTTCAGGAAGAGGATAACGCCGGAGACCTGGGACGAACTCTGCGAACTTGCCGACGGAGCCATGTCCAGGCCGGGATGGCAGGAGGAGGTCCTGAGGAAGAACAGGATAACGTGGGTCTTCGGTACGAACGACCCCTTCGAGCCCTTGGACGGGGCTAAGCCCTGGTACCAGGTCTGCCTCAGGTTGGACAGGTTCCTGCTTCCCGAAGAGCATCATCTCCCCTCCACGATATCGGCCCTGGAGGAGCTCACCGGGAGGGAGGTGAAGGGACTGCAGGACTTCTTAGATGGGCTCGAGGGGAGGTTCAGGTACTTCAAGGGTAAGGGAGCCGTGAGCGTCGCCGTGAGCCTCCCTCCGGACTTCTCGCTGGAGAGGGGCTCGGCGTCCGCGGATTCCGTATTCCGCAAGCTCAGGGATGGCCTCTGGGTCCCATCCGACGAGATGTCCGCCCTAAAGGCTGAACTTTTCTACTCGGCCCTTGAACTTTGTAGGAAGTACGGGATGGTGCTCCAGCTCATGTTGGGGGTAGTGAGGAAGGTGAGGAGGGGGGTGGAGCACAGGGGGGACGGCCTCAGGCAGGACCCTAACATGTTCAGGACCTTCTGGGAACCGTTGAACCTCTATCCCGATGTGCTCTTCGACTTCACAGTGCTTTCCCTCGCGGACCAACATCAACTGTGCGTCCTCGTCAAGAACTTCCCCAACGCGGTATGCTCCGGCCTTTGGTGGTACTGTAACACGCCGTCGATAGCCGAGCAGGTCGTCAGGATGAGGCTCGAGGTACTCGGAGTCCGCCCCCAGAACGGCCAGAATACGGACGCTTACATGTTGGAACAGGGTTACTACAAGATGAGGCAGTACAAGAGGGCCCTTTCGAGGGCCTTAGCTTCCATGGTGGAGGACGGCTTCTTCTCGGAGGAAGAGGCAGTCGAGGTCGCACGCAGGCTCCTCTTCGACAACCCGATACGTCATTTCGGACTCGACAGGAGGAAGGTGGAGAGGCTTAAGGCATCCGGAGGTACGTAGGGGATGCTTGCGGACAGGCCTACGTGGCCCTGGACGTAGCTTCGCGCAGGTCCTCGAGAAAGGGGGAATGATGAAAAGGGGGATGGTGCTGTCCAAGGTGGGGAACCTGAACTTGGCCGAAAGCCTCAAAGTTTACGCCGAGGCCGGGTTCGATGGGGTCGAAGTAAGGATGAGGGAGGAGAGGGACGAATTCACCCTGAGCCCATGGAGTTCGGAGGAAGAGGTCAGGAGGTTCGGAGACGAGATAAGGAAGGTGGGCTTGGAGGTCCCGAGCGTCATGGGCGGACTCCATTGGCAGTACCCCCTAACGAGCCCTGACCCCAAGGTCGCCGAGAGGTGCAAGGAGTCCATAAGGCTCACCCTCAGAACAGCCCGCCTTCTCGGGGCCGATACCGTCCTCGTGGTCCCGGGGGTCGTCGACGAGGAGACACCGTACGATGTGGCGTACGGTCGGGCGCTCGGCGCCCTCAGGGAGCTGGCCCCCGAGGCCGAGAGGGAGAGGGTGTATATCGGCGTGGAGAACGTCTGGAACAAGTTCCTCCTGAGCCCCCTTGAGATGGCGAGGTTCATAGACGAGGTGGGGTCGGACTATGTGAGGGCCTACTTCGATGTAGGGAACGTGGTGCTCTTCGGCTTCCCACAGCATTGGATAAGGATATTGGGGAGACGAATCTGCAAAGTGCATCTGAAGGACTTCGGCCAGAGGGGAGGGTTCACGTACCTCTTCCAGGGGGACGTGAACTGGCCTGAAGTCATAAGGTCCCTGAAGGAAGTAGGTTACGACGGATACCTCACGGCAGAGCTTTCTCCCTACAGGCACTTTCCCGAAAAGACCCTAAAGGACACGGCCGAAGCGATAGATAAGTTGATCTCATCTTATTAAGGCAGGAGCCTGTAGGTCCTCACGTGCGGCCAGGCGCGGAAGACCTGGAACCCTTCCGCGAACTCGACACCGCTCTGCCTGCCACGCAACCGGGCCAGGATAAGCATATCCTCTAAGATGTCCTCCCCCGACCTCTCCTTCAGATGGGGGAACTGGCTTTTATGTTGGAGGACCATATCTTTCTTTATGTCTACGACGTCGGTTATGTCTACGTATTCCTCGGGAACGAAGTTCACCCCCAAATAGTTGTCCATGTAATACACAGGAGGGACCCATGAAAGGGGAGGGCTCTGGGTTTCGAACTTGAACGAGGTGGCGATGTACGAGGAGTGGCTTACCATGACCGAGGTCGTCCTGTGGTCCGCGTGGTAGTCAGATGGGGAATGCGTTATGATGACGTCCGGACGAACTTTGCGTATGAGTTCTATCACCTTGGCCCTGTCCTCCAAACTCTCAAATATCTCTGAGTCCATGAGGCCCAAAGAGATATATGATGCACCGATTATCCTGGCTGCCCTCTCGGACTCCTCCTTCCTCACCCTTACGGTCTCCTCCCGGGAAAGTTCCCTGCTCCCCTTGTCGCCGCAGGAGACCGAAGCTATGACCACCTCTGCCCCCATCCTACGGTAGAGGGCCAGCGTCCCGCCACACCCGAGCTCTACGTCGTCGGGATGGGCCCCCACCGCGAGTACCCTTCTAACCTTCATCATCCCTCCTCAGTTCTTGAATCCGCCTCGACCCTTCAGCGTGGGAAGGTCCACCTCCACCGTCGTGCCCATGCCAGGGGAACTCTCCCTCATGAACACCTTCCCCCTGTGGTACTCCTCAACTATCCTCTTGACGAAGGTTAGGCCGAGCCCCCATCCCTTGGTCTTGGTGGTGTACCCCGGAAGGAAGACCTTCCTCCAATCCCTCTGGGGGATACCTCGGCCCGTGTCCTCCACAAGGACCTTCACGACCCCGTTCCCGGTCCGCACCCTCAGATAAACGCCCCCCGAGTCCCTTATCGCCTCGAGGGCGTTCTTGACGAGGTTCTCAAATGCCCACCCCAAAAGTTCCCTGTTGGCCAGGACCTCAGGAGAACCATCGTAGTCCTCGAATATCCTCACGGACTTCCCGAGCTGGGGAAGCCTCCTCCTGAAGTACGCGGCCGTCTCCTTCACTATCGGAACCAAAGGCTGAGGTCTCAGGCCAGGCCTCGAGCCTATGAGCCCGAACCTTGAGACCACCCTCCTCATCCTCCCTATGTCCCTTTCCATCTCCTCCAAGATCTGGAGCAGCCTTTCCCTATCGGGCTCCCCTTCCCTCACCTCGGCCTCCAAAAGCTCCCTCCAACCCATGAGGGAGGAGAGGGGGGTTCCGAGCTGGTGGGCGGTCTCCTTCGCCATACCGACCCATATGTACCTCTGCTCCCCCTCCTTTATCGTCCTCAGACCCCAAAGTCCTATGAGCATAAGGAGCAGTATGGCCCCTATCTCCACGAAGGGCATCCAGGAGAGGTGCTGGTAGAGGCTTGAATCCCCGTAGTGGACGTAGCCGAAGACCCCACCTCCGGGGCTGATCGAGAACGGGACCGGGGGGTTCCTCCTGTCCATCTTGCGCACGAGCTGCCTTAGCTTCTCCAAAGCGGCCTCGGACGTGTCGTCCCTGGATATTCCAACCCCCCTCCAGACCATGGGCTCCCCCCTGATGTCGGTTATCACGACGGGGAAAGTTATCCTACGGATGACCTCCTCCAAGATTATGTCCATCTCGAAACCCTGGGCCCTTCCAGAGGCGGCGGCCGCCACGACGTGGGCGTACATGCTTGCCACGGAACGGGCCTCCTCCCTGAGCCTCCTTAGGACGCCCTGGGTATATATCAGATATACGAAGGCCATCCCCACCATGAGGGCGAAGAGGTAACTTCTAAGGCCGAAGATGTAGACCCTTCTCTTCCTACGTCGGCCCATCCCCGCCATCAGCCCATCTAAAAGCTCCCTCACGACCCTCGAAGGCCTTCCCGGACAGAGGAAGGGCGTGAACCTCGTGGACGGCATCTTCCCTCCTCAGGATATGACCTCCATACCGTCCATATAAGGACGCAGGACCTCCGGGACGATTATCGACCCTTCCGGGGTCTGGTAGTTCTCCATTATGGCGGCGACCGTCCTCGGGAGGGCGAGCCCCGAGCCGTTGAGGGTGTGGACGTACTCCGCCTTGGAGTCGGGCGACCTCCTGAACCTTATCCCGGCCCTCCTGGCCTGGAAGTCCCTGAAATTGCTGCAGGACGAGACCTCGAGGTACCTCCCCATTCCCATGGCCCACACCTCTATGTCGTAGCACTTGGCCGCCGCGAAGCTCAGGTCCCCGGTGCAGAGCAACATCACCCTGTACGGGAGGCCGAGGAGCTGCAGCACCTCCTCGGCCTCCCTCACGAGCTTCTCCAGTTCCTCCTCGGAATCCTCGGGCTTGACGAACTTCACAAGTTCCACCTTATCGAACTGGTGAACCCTGACTATCCCCCTGGTCTCCCTTCCGTAGGAACCCGCTTCCCTCCTGAAGCAGGGGGTGTAGGCGGTGTAGTAGAGGGGCAGTACGTCGCCGGGGAGTATCTCCTCCCTGTGTAGGTTCGTAAGGGGGACCTCGGCGGTGGGTATCAGGAAGAGGTCGTCCTTCTCACAGATGTACATATCCTCCTCGAGCTTCGGGAGCTGGCCTGTCCCGGTCATACATGGCCTCGTCGCGAGGGCGGGAGGCCAGACCTCTTGGTACCCATGCTTCTTAGTGTGGAGGTCCAGCATGAAGGATATCAGGGCCCTCTGGAGGAGGGCACCGGCGCCCTTGAACAGCTGGAACCCCGAACCTGCGAGTTTGCTCCCCCTCCCAAGGTCGAGTATCCCGAGCCTGTCTCCGAGCTCCCAGTGCGGCAGGGGCCGGAAGTCAGGCTCCGGGACCTCCCCCCACCTCCTCACCTCAACGTTGTCCTCCTCCCCTTCCCCGACCGGCACATCGGGGTCAGGTACGTTCGGGACCCTGAGGAGCAGCTCCTCGAGCTCGTCCTGGACCTCCCTGAGCTCCTGGTCTATCTCCTTCACCCTCCTCGCCACCCCTCCCATCTCCTCTATGAGGCCGGAGGGGTCCCCCCCGGCCTTCTTCAGCCTTCCTATCTCTTTGGACACTTCGTTCCTGCGGCGTTTCAGTTCGTCGCCCTCCCTTATGAGCTCCCTCCTCCTGAGGTCCAGCTCCAGTAGCCTGTCGAGGTCGACGTCTTCACCCTTGTTCCTGATGGCCCTCCTGACGAGCTCCGGGTTCTCCCTTATGAAGCGGATTTCCAACATGTCAAGCTCCCAAGGCTTCTACGAGTCTTTCGGCCACATAACGGACTTCCTCGTCCGAAAGCTCGGGAAAGATCGGAAGGGAAAGCACCTCCTTGGAGATCCTCTCCGCCACGGGGAAGTCCCCCTCCTTGTAGCCCAAGTACCTGAAGGCCTCCTGGAGGTGAAGGGGAATCGGATAGTGCACGGCTGTCGCGACACCGGCCCCGGCAAGCTTCCCCCTCACTTCGTCCCTGTCCCTCACTAAGACGGTGTACTGGTGATATACGTGCGTACATCCGGGCATGACGTAGGGAGTGGTTACGGAGTCCAGGTCCTTCAAGGTTTCGTCGTACGTAGCAGCTATCTCCCTCCTCCTTTCGTTCCATCCGTCTATGTGGGGGAGCTTGGTCCTGAGCACAGCCGCCTGGAGGGCGTCGAGCCGACTGTTCGTCCCCACGAGCCTGTGCACGTACTTCTCCTTCGCACCGTGGGTTCTGAGGACCCTCAGCTTCTCGGCCAGCTCCGGATCGTCCGTGGTCACCATCCCTCCGTCCCCGTAAGCACCTAAATTCTTGGTCGGGAAGAAGCTGAGGCATCCAAGGTCCCCCAAGGAGCAAATCCTTCTACCTTTATACTCCGCCCCTATGGCCTGTGCCCCGTCCTCCACGAGGAAGAGACCATGTCTTTCGGCTATCTCTTCTATCGGGTCCCAGTCGACGGGCTGGCCGAAGAGGTGGACCGGGATTATCGCCTTGGTGCGGGGGGTCACCGCCTCCTCTACCTTCCCCGGGTCTATGCAGTACGTCCTCGGGTCTACGTCCACGAAGACCGGCCTCGCACCTAAGAGTGCCACGACCTCAGCCGTGGCCACGAAAGTGAACGGGGTTGTAATGACCTCGTCCCCGGGTCCTACCCCCAAGGCCATGAGGGAGAGCCAGAGAGCGTCAGTCCCGGAGGCCACACCTACGGCATACTTCACCCCCAAGTACTCTGCGACCTCCTCCTCCAGCGACTCCACCTCAGGTCCCCCTATGAACCTCCCGCTCCCTACCACCCTCCTTATGGCCTCATCTATCTCGTTTCGCAGGACGTTATACTGGCGTACCAGGTCTATGAGGGGGACCTTCACCTTTCCTCCTTCCCGAGCCTTCCTAAAGCCTCAGCTATCTCCCTCGCGAAGGCCTCGGCAGAGCGAGGTCCATCGGCCGTCACGACCTTTCCGTCCCTCTGAACGTGGACCCCCGTGTATATCGCCCCCTTGGCCCTCAGCCTCCCGGCCACCGATGGCCAGGAGGTGGCCTTCCTCCCCTTCAGGGCCCCGGCGTTTGCGAGGGTTACAGGAGATATGCATATGGCACACAAAATCTTACCCTTTTCAAGGGTCTCCCTGACCAGGGCGTGCGCCCTCGGGTCATCCCAGTATTCCGAAGCTCCCACCCCTCCCACGAACACCACAGCGTCGTATTCGTCCACCTTTACGCTGTCCACCAGGACATCGGGCATCACCTTGGTCCCGAGCATCCCCTCGGCGGTGTCCAGGGCCGAGGAGGCCAGCACCACCCTCGCTCCCTCCTCCTCCAGGATCCTCTTGGGGACGAGCAGCTCCTCGTCCCTGAAGTTCCTGTGGGCGAAGATGAACACGACCTTCTTACCCTCCAACGGCTTCT
>DTYS01000001.1 GCA_012961755.1 Candidatus Latescibacterota bacterium | reverse complement strand
CCCTCCCGAGGCCCGCCCTCCTAAGCTCGCGGGCCGAGTCCGAAAGTTCTATCCCGTTCGTGGTGAGCGAGAGGTCCCCGGGGCCCAACTCGGATATCCTACCGACTATCTCGGGCAGGTCCTCCCTCAGGAGCGGTTCTCCCCCGGTTATCCTGAACTTGTATATCCCGAGGCTCAGGGCCACCTCAGCCAGCTTCCGGAAGTCGGAGGGGGAAAGGGGGGAGTCACTGCCCCCGGCCTCCCCACAGTATACGCACCTGAGCTGGCACCTGCCCGTGACCGAGAGCCTCAGGTACCTTATCCTCCTGCCTCCAGGAGCCTCGAGCATCCGACCTCCAAGGATATGACGTCCACGAGGTCACCCGTGCCCAAGGACCCCCCCTCTCCGACCACGACGAAGCCGTCGGCCCTCGAAAGGGACGCTATATCGGCCGAGCCATGGCTTTGGACTGGCACGGCCCTCCATCCCCCCCCATCCCTGAGGAGCCTGCAGGGCTTGAGTGCCGTCCTGTCGCCCTTGTTAGAGAGCTTTCCATCGAGGACCGCTTTAAGAGGTAATAGCTTCCCTACCTCGAACCCGGCCATCTTGCGGAGGACGGGCTCCACGAAGAGGAGGAAGGCCACTACGGTGGAGACGGGGTTCCCCGGAAGTCCGAAGAGGGCCCCACCGGGATGCACCCCGAAGAGGGTGGGCTTCCCGGGCTTCATGGCCACATTGTGGAAGACGATCCTCACGCCGAGCCCCTCCAGAACGTCCGGCACGAAGTCGTACTTCCCCACGCTCACCCCGGCCGAGACCAGGACCACGTCAGCTCCATCCATCCCGAGCCTTATCCTTCTCCTCAATTCCCCGGGATCGTCCCTGGATATCCCGAGGCTCTCGGCCTCAAAGCCGTAACTCCTGCACAGCGCCAGGAGGGAATGGGTGTTCACATCCCTTATCTGGCTGGGACCTGGCCTCCGCCTTACCTCCACAAGCTCGTCCCCCGTGGCCACTACCGCAACCTTCGGCTTCCTGAAGGCCCTCACCCTCTCGGCCCCCACGGCAGCCAGCAACCCTACCTCGGGTGGACGGAGCGGGTGTCCACGACGGAGGACCACCTCTCCCTTCCTCACGTCCTCCCCCCTGGGACATAAGTTCCCCTTGCCGGCCTTCAGTATCCTCACCCTTCCATCGGGGAGGGGTTGAGAGTGTTCCTCAATAACCACGAGGTCGGTCCCCTCAGGGACGGGTGCCCCGGTCATGACCCTCGTGCACTTGCCCGGGGAGAGGGGCATCCTCGGAAAGCTCCCGGCGGGCACATCTTCCAGTACCTCCAAGACCGCAGGAAGCTCGCTCACGTCCTCGGCCCTGACAGCGTACCCGTCCATGGCGGATCTGTCGAAGGGAGGAAGGTCCACATCGGAGGTCACATCCTCGGCCAGGACATATCCCACGGCCTCGTCCAAGGGGACCTCGACCTCCCCTAGGGGACGGACCTCCTCCAAGGCCATCCTCCTGGCCTCCCATATCGAGATCATATGCCCTCCTAACGCAGTAGTTCCCGTACCTCCGAGTTCGCAGGATGCATCACCACCTCCTCCACCCTTCCGCACTGTATGAGCTTCCCATCCATCATGATCCCGACCCTATCCGCCAGGGAGAACACATCTTCCCTGTCGTGGGTTACGTGCAGCACGGTGAGACGAAGCTCGCGGTTTATCCTCCTAAGCTCCTCCCTCAGGGAGCGCCTAAGTGGCGGGTCGACGGAAGAGAGCGGCTCGTCCAAGAGCAACACCTTAGGTCCTGCGGCCAAGGCCCTACAGAGGGCCACCCTCTGTCGCTCGCCCCCCGAAAGGGTGCTCGGCTTCCTTTCGGAGAGTTCCCTTATCCCCAGAAGTTCCATCATCTCGTACGCCCTGCGCCTTGCTTCCCCTTCCCTCATCCCTCTGACCTTGGGGCTGTACATGACGTTCTCTAAGACCGTCATGTGGGGGAAGAGGTCCTGGTGCTGCGTCACTAGCCCCACACCCCTCTCCTCCGGAGGGAGGGAGGTTATCTCCCTTCCGTCCAGGTATATCCTGCCGGAATCCGACCTCCTAAGCCCCGCGATTACCTCCAAAAGCACAGTCTTGCCGGCCCCCGTGGGCCCCACCATTACGAAGTACTCCACCTCGCCCACCTCGAGGTCTATCCCTCCGAGCACGAACTCACCCATCTTGGCCCGCACCCCTTCAATGCTCACCATGTCTCCTCCCTGCGGCCATCTGTACCCATACGAACGTCCCGAGACAGGCCGCCATAAGCAGGACGGCCACCGGCTGGGCGTACTTGAGGCCGTAGGCCTCGAGCCTTTCGAAGAGCAGGGTGGATGCGACCATGGGATGGTAGGCCAGGACCACCACGGCCCCGAACTCGCTTATCCCCCTGGCCCACATCGTGAGGCATCCCGAAAGTATCCCCCTCCAAGCCAGGGGGAGGCTCACCGTCCAGAAGGCCCTCCAGGGGGAGGCTCCGAGGGTCCTCGCAACTCCCTCCATCCTCGGGGGGACCCTGTCGAACGCCTCCTTGGCCGAGGCCACGAGGAAGGGCGCGCTCACGAAGAGCATCGCCAGGACCGTCCCCGGCACGGACGAGACGAACTTCAACCCCAACCCCCCGAGCACCCTCCCGAAGAACGAATCCCTTCCGAAGGTCATCAGGAGCGCCACCCCCGCCGCCAGATGGGGAACGACCATGGGGAGCTTTATCGCTCCCTCTAAGAGCCCTTTAAGAGGGAACTCCTTCCTGCTCAGGATGTAGGCCAGGGGAACACCCGTTATAAGTCCTATGAGCGTGGATATCCCCGATGCGTAAAGGGTCAGTCCCACGCTCCCGAGCACCTCGGGGTCGCCGAGGGCCTCACGGAGGGCTAATGGTTCCGAGGAGACGAACATCCCCACGATCGGGAAGCAGAGGAAGAACACCAAAAGGGCCGCAGGGACGAGCAGGACAATGTGCCACATCTTGGCCTCCTTAGGATTTCGACCTCGCCTCCTCTCCGAGCTTCTTTAACTGTTCGAAGGTTCCGAGGGCTATGAGGGTGTCCCCCGCCCCGAGGGGTCTGTCCGGAGATGGGTTCGTAAGCAGCTGACCCGAGGCGGTCTTGACCGCTAGGACCACCGCCCCTGTCCTCCCCCTGACGTCCGCATCCCTCAGGCTCCTACCCTCAAGCTCCGAACCTGGCCTTATCTCCACCTCCTCGAGGTTCCACCTTACCTCGTCCCCTCTCATGACGGTGTCGAGAAACTCGAACACCGTGGGCCTAAGTGCGGCCACCGCTATCCTCCTTCCGCCTATGGCGTACGGCGTTATCACCCTGTCCGCGCCGGCCTTGAGCAACTTCTTCTGGCCCATTTCGGTCTCGGAGCGGGCGACGATGAAGAGGTCCGGACTGAGGCTCCTGGCCGAAAGGATTATGAACACGTTTTCAGCATCTGAGCTTGCCGCGGCCACGAGCCCTTTCGCCCTTCCCACCCCAGCGGATTCCAGGACCCCGTCGTCCGTCGCATCCCCCTGGACGACCGGAACTCCCGCCTCACGGAGCTCCCTTACGACGTCCGGGTCCCGTTCTATCACGACGAACGGGACCTTGAACCGTACGAACTCCGTCGCAACCTCCCTCCCTATCCTTCCGTACCCACAGATGATGAAGTGTCCGTCCATAGCTCCCACCTTTCGCTCCATCTTCCATCTCCCCCATAGGTTTCGCATCTCCTCTCCAACCACGACCTCTACCAAGTTCCTCAGAAACCACATAGCCACCCCGACCCCCACGAGCACCATGACTACGGTGAAGGCCCT